>JASJEA010000251.1 GCA_030064935.1 Crocosphaera sp.
GGTAAACATACTGGCTCTATGAAGCAACTTGGGGAAATGAAGCGACAAAAATCTCAACAAAATAAAAAAAGTTTGGGGCCTTTAGAAACCCCAACTTCTCAAAAGTTGGGGTAGTTCATCCAATGCTTTAAAATTAGATTGGAGCAGTTAAAATTATTTTATAGTAGTTCAAGATGGTTGTTTATTGTCTCAAACCTGATACTTCCTCACATATTGGTGATATATGCTTTGATAGTTCAGAAGGTCATTCTATAAAACTTTATGACTATTCTGGTCAAGGTGAACTTAAGATTTATACTGGATTAGGTCTAGTGCTTGAAACACAAGTAAAGTTACCTGGAAACAATTGGTTTCAATCCATGAATTCTCATTGTTCTCGAAATCCAACTGATGAAGATTGTGGGTTTAAAATAATGTTTAATAATATTAAGAGAATAAAAAGCATTCTTAAGAAACGAATGAATTATCAACTTTCTTCATATGTTGCTACTATTAATTGTCAGATAACTACAAATCCTGAACCTGTTAATTCTCAGATAACTAAAAATCCTGAACCTGTTGCATATTGGATACCAAAAAAACAACAAGTCATTATAGGAAACTATGATTCTCATGCTTTAAGTCAATCTCCTGATGCTTTTTTAGATATTATTGCTCATGAGTTTTTTCACGGTTATATTAAGAATAAGTTTCCTAAATTTCACCTACCACATTCAAAGGATAATCAGAGAGAGAATACAGCTTTAGAAGAGTCCTTGTGTGACATTTTTGCTGTTTTGGTGCGAAATACTCCAAAAGATAATGACCATGACATTGATATTAGTCAATGGGATTGGAAAATAGGACAAGGTTTTGGAGAGGGTGGTGAAGAACTTAGAGATTTAAGTCAACAAAGAACAATGGAAGATTACAATAATGGGAAAAACAATCACCACGACAATTCCCTTATTTATAGTCATGCTTTTTATCAGTTAATAACGTCTCATCTAGATTATTTTAAACAAGACAAAAACGAAGGACCCCTGGAATTATTTATTAACTTTATGGCGAATTTAGGTGAGAATGACAACACTTTTCAAAGAAGCTATAAAAAACTTTTAGATGTACTTACTCAAGGATTTAACAATGATGAGCACATGGTTGCAACTGTAACAAACCCTTTCGATTAACTAGGGATTATTTAAGCATTATATAAGGTTAATCAGAATTTAGAATTTAGAATTACCGAACCCTCAATTTGGAGGGCGACAAAAAGGAAAATTATTCTTATCTTGGTCCATTGGATATGGGGAGGTTCCCTCCCCATACCTCTACCTCTTTTTATCCCCTTGAAAAAGGAGGCTTGGAAAGCTTTTTTTTCGTAATTTTTCAAGGATTAGAGAATATAAACTAACCCTTGCTAAATAGGAAAAATAAAAAAGTTTTACACGTATCATTACAGTAATGTAAGCAAATCTATCTCCCTGTTCCTTGGTTTGCCAGGCATATTGGGAGTGGGAAGAATTAATTTAGTTATCCAATCATCCTTATATTCTAACTCAGTTTCTAAAGAGATTCTTGTCATAAGATTGTCTATTTCTTTTGGTGCTTTGAGCAATAAAAACATAAATTTACTTCCTTGAATATAACTTCCTTTGACTTTTCTATATTCCCAACAAGATGGACTTTTTCCTACTCCTGTTCCAATAACAGTCGGTTGTAATTCTGAATACTCAACAGCAAATTCTCCACCGCCTAAACTTCCTTGAACTTTCATAAATTTCAAATTAGGAGACAAAGTAAACTTAGAACTATGATCAAATTTCTGATTAACTTCTAAAGGAAACATCTCAACAGCTACTAGCTGACTATTCGGTAAGTCTTGTCGAAAATCAACAATAAACCTAGCTTGTCCAAATTGAAAGTCATCGATTTCTGGACGAAACGAGCAAGCAAAGCGAACAAGATAAAATGTGAACTTATCTAACTGACTTGCTAACCATTTAGGTACATCATCATACAAGTTAACAAGATCATAAATCAAAGGTTCTTCTATTTTAACCTCTGGTAAAATATTTGTCGGTGAAGATTCAAAGGAAATTGCCTTAATTTGTTGTGAATCATTGCCGTCTTGTGGTTCTAAAACTCCTTCCCAAAGAATTCGGTTGTTATCAATTTCCGTAGGGACTTTTAGTAACATTATGTTCTCCTAATTAAGCTCAAAACTATTATATAGCAATTACTATACTTATGTTATTAAGTACAAAGGTGATAGCTTTGAGTCAGAAGACATAATCCAGCAGTAGGGTTTAGATTTAACTCATTAGTCCGAGAAATGCCATAGCTTAAAAATACACTTAACTTATTAATTACTACAATATTAATATTAATTGAAAAATCATCATTTTATCTGTTCTCTAACCCAAGCCCTAAATGCTTTCATGGTTTTATTTCTTCCCTTGGTTTTACATTGTTTTAAATAGCTAGGAATAATAGTTTTGAGATCGAATGTAGGAAAATATGCACTTCTTTCTACTTCCATATATTCTCCTTGTTGTAAACGATTAATCTCTAATTTTACTTTCTCAAATCGCCATAGTTCAGGAACTCCTAATGCTTTGTAAATATTCGGGTGAGTACGGGAAGTGACTTCAATTTCTAAAGCAAGATCAGGAGGGGGATCAATGCTTAAATCAAGACGATCTTTTCCTCTGATTTTGGCTTCATTTTCTATATAAAAACAGTTATCAGGTTCGATTCCTTTATTGAGTAATTTACTTTTAAAGGTGGTCGAACCAAAAGGGTAAAATTCAATATCAAGTTCTTCTAGTAAAATTTATATGAAGCTAGTAATGAATAATTTATTAACTTCGTGTTCAGGTAAAGGTGTCATAATTTCCAAAGTTCCTCTATCGTAGGCAATTCTAGCACTCCGATGTTCTCCTAAATCTTCAATAATTGCCTCAAATTCCTGCCAGTTAATATCATGTAATAATATTTTATGACCTGGGGGAACTGTTAATTTTTGTAGTTCGAGTAACATAATTTTCTCCTAAATAAATGATATATCTATTTAATACAATTCTCCTGTTTCTTGTAGAGAATGTAAACGGTGATAAATTCCTTGCTGATTTAACAGTTGTTCATGATTACCAATCTCAGCAATTCGACCATTATTTAAAACAATAATTTTATCTGCTTCTCTGATGGTACTTAACCGATGGGCAATAATAATGGTGGTTCTCGTACCTAAAATTGATTTCATTGCTAACTGAATAAGTCTTTCTGATTCATAGTCCAAGCTGGAAGTAGCTTCATCAAAAATCAAGACATCAGGATCAACAATTAAGGCCCTGGCAATGCCTATTCTTTGTCTTTGTCCCCCTGATAACCTTACGCCTCTTTCTCCGACAATTGTATAATAACCTTGAGGAAATTGATGAATAAATTCATCGACTCTCGCAATTTTACAAGCGGTTTCAACTTGTTAAAAACTAACTTCTCGATTCCCATAAGTTAAGTTATCTAAGACAGTTCCATTGAAAATATCAACCTCTTGATGAACAATAGCTAATCTTTTACGGTATTGGCAAACATTTAAAGAGTTAATGTCTTGTTCATCGATTAAAATTTGACCTTCATTCAGTTCAAAGTAACGCAATAATAACTTGATTAAGGTTGATTTTCCTGAGCCTGATTTTCCCACAAACGCTACAGTTTCATAGGGATGAATTAGACAATTAATATCTCTTAATACCCATTTATTCTCATGATAAGCAAAAGAGACATTATTGAAGTCAATTTTACCTGTAAATTTATAGGGTTTATGTTTAATAGATGCTGGGGTTAAAATTTCTTCATCTTTTCCCACAGGAAGCTCTAAAAACTCATTAAAACTGGCCATAGAACTATAACGACGGGAAAACATTTCTGCAAGTTGAGTAATGGGATCTAACTCTGCATAAGCAATACTAGAAATCGTCAATAGAGTAATAAAATGACCTAAAGAAATATATCCTTGTACCGTGATCACTAAGCTGTAAACAAGGATAAAAAATACAGATAATTGAATCACGGTTTTTTGCCACGTAATTAATTTTACATACTCTTTATGTATTTTCCAAAAAGTATATTTGAACTCTCGATTAAATCTTTTTTCTTGACGATCAAGTTCTCTTAATTCTGTAGCAAATGCTTTAACTGTTTTAATATTAGTAATAAGTTCTGATGTAAAACTTTGAGTATTGCCACTATGCTTATCTAAAAAATTTTCTTTTTTAATAATACTTTTTAAATGTTTAAAGCTGATCACAAGAATGAAAGTAAAAGAGATGATGAAAATTAGTGCTATTTTCCAATCAATCAACAAAATGATGATAAATACCCCGAAAACTTTAATCATTTTAGGAATCAATTCTCCAGCAATTTCTGGATAGGTCCACATCTGATTTTCAGTCCCCTTCGCAATACGATTTACTAATCTGCCAGGATTATTTTCATCGTAAAAAGATAAAGGTAAAGTAAGAATTTTTTTGACTGTATTTTTAAACTGGTTTTGGCGTACTTTTAAGGCGATTTCCCAGTGAAACCAGTCTGTTAACCAGGGTTGTATAGGGGAACGAAGAACGGTAAATAAACAAATAATTCCTAATAAAATAGATAAAGAAAAGACTTGATTATTTGGTAAACTGGTAAGACTAGATAAGTAATTAACTAAATTTTGTAAAGGACTATCTAACGGTTGATGAGATAAAATGTTTAAAATTTGTCCTGTGATATAAGGAACCCCTAAATCAAGAATTTCTACGCCACCAGCCGCTAAAATGCTAAATATAGCAATATTCCTATAGTTATTATAAGATTTTAAGAAATTTTTCCATGAAGTCATAGTTTTAATAATTGGGATTAAACAAATTCAATTTTCTATTATTATATAAAAATATAATTAACTGATCACTAAATCAAAAAATCAAACGGCAAAAATATTAAGTATAATCAAAAAAAACAGAAAATTCATTCATTTCTAGGGTTTATGTTAATTTATGCTGTTTTCTCTGCAGTTGAGACTAAACATTCATATCGTACAGTTTAGTCTGACTATTTGAACTCATAAAAATATGATTTAGCTTGTTAGAGATGAGATATAATGGAAAACAAGAAAGATACAAGGGATCTATGGACGCAATGAAGAGAAAATTGAAGCCAAATAACCAAGAAAAATTTTTGAGGGCTGGCTGTGCTATTTTTTCCTACTTTTTGTACAAGTATAGATTCTCTTGATTAAAAACAACCTGGGAAATGCCCGAAATTTTTGCGGGTGACTCAAAACCGTTAGATGCCATTAAAAAAGTCTTGACAAATATCAAAAAAAAGACTGATGAGTGTTTATGAACACATAAATATTCATCTCGCATCTATCAGAATGGATTTAGAGACTTGAAAAAAGCATTGTCTCGTGGGCAAAATCCCAAAATAAAAGCCGACTTTGGGAACCTTGAAATTGTTTGAAGCTATCCCTTATAACTGTATTTCTCAGACCTTTAAATGAAATACAGCAGTATCAATTGTTAAGACTATCGGTGTTAATTCTCAACTTTAATGGTGGGAATAGTTGCTTATTTTGTGTATTTTTTGGGGAAACTGTATTTTATGGTAAGCATACAAGAACAATATCCTTGGTGGTATGGATGTGTCATGTACGAGATTTATATCCGGAGTTTTCATGATAGTAATGGGGACGGGATTGGAGATTTAAAGGGGATCACACAAAAATTAGATTATTTAGCCTCTTTACCCATTGATGCACTCTGGATTACCCCATTTTTCCAATCTCCTATGGAAGATTTTGGTTACGATGTCTCTGATTATTGTGCGGTTGATCCCCGTTTCGGTACCATAGAAGATTTTGAAGAACTGATTGAAAAAGCACATAGCCGTAACTTGAAAATTGTCATCGATCAAGTTTGGAGTCATACTTCGAGTATTCATCCTTGGTTTGTTGAAAGTTCTTCGAGTCGGAATAATCCCAAAGCAGACTGGTATGTTTGGTCAGACAGTAAAAAGGGGAGAAAACCCAACGAATGGCTGTCTATTTTTGGGGGAACAGCTTGGAAATGGCATCCTGATCGAGAACAGTATTATCTGCATAATTTTCTTGAACATCAACCTGATCTTAATTGGCATAACCCTGATGTAGTCAGAGAAATTATGTTTGTAGCAGAGTTTTGGTTAGAGAAAGGGGTGGATGGGTTTCGTTTAGATGCCTGTAACTATTATATGCACGACCCTAGATTGACAGACAATCCACAACGCACTGAGGGAATGCCGAATCCTGATGGAGTTGATCCTCTGAACCCTTATTCTAAGTATATTCATCTGCACAACAATAATCAGGTCAAAAATATTAAATCCCTACGACGCATTCGCAAAACCCTCGATAAATATCCTGGTACCATTGCCATGGGCGAAATTGTAGCGGCTGAAGATCCCATGGAACAAACCGTTGAGTATATTCGCGGCGATCGCCGTTTACATACCGCTTACAATAGTGCTTTATTGGTTAATGAGAAAATCACCCCTGAATTAGTCGGGGAGGCGATCGAGGATTTATCCTTATACCTCGAAGCTGATGAACAGGAGATGATCTGTTTAACCACCAGTACCCATGATTTTCCTAGGGCTAAATCTCGATGGGAACCCAATGATAAAACCCTGATTCCTCAGTTTGAAAAACAATTAATTGCTTTATTGCCCAGTTTACGTGGTTTAGTCTGTTTTTATCAGGGGGAAGAACTAGGATTAACGGAAACTAAGGTTTCCATCGATAAAATGAAAGATCCCTACGGCATTTATTTCTATCCTTATTTTGCGGGTAGGGATGGTTGTAGAACTCCTATGCCTTGGAAACCAGACCAAAAGAATTTTGGCTTTAGTGATAGTGATGAAACTTGGTTGGCAATCGATGAAAGTTACCAATCTTTAGCTGTGTCTTCTCAAGAAGATGATCCTGATTCTTTACTGAATTTTTTCCGCTTTTTTGTTAAATGGCGTAATCGACAACCAGCTTTAAAATATGGATCGATCGAATTAGTGGAAGCCAACAACGAAATGTTATCGTTTCTACGTCGAACTCCCATGCAAGAACTTCTCTGTGTTTTCAATATGAGTGAAACCACCTGTTCTTATTTGGTGTCTTTTCGTTATGGTAAACCAATTATTAGTTCTGAAAGTAAGGCTTTTCCTACGACTAATTTAGGCAATGGCGATCGCACGATTGAATTTAACCCGTTTGCGTTTGCTTTCTTTGAACGAGAATCTTAACTAACACAATCAAATCTCCTTTTTCTCATAGCAACTGCTTAAGTAGTTGCTATTATTTTTATTATTTTTTAATATTTATTAATTGACTTTTATTAAGAAAAAAATACACAAACTCACTAGACAATTTATTATGCTACGATCAAAATAAAGTTAAAAAACTTCCATGTTATTGCATTCTGCTAATTTACTTTACTGGGTTTTAATTGGAATTGGAGTCACTTTCTTCCTTCTCATTATTATTTCTGGAGGAGGGGA
>JASJEA010000252.1 GCA_030064935.1 Crocosphaera sp.
AAGTATTAATTAATTTACTAGGAAACGCCATTAAATTTACACAAGAAGGTGGAGTAATTTTACGTATTAAAACTAATGAAGTGATCAGAGAAAATCAGGGAATTATCTTAACCTTTGAAGTTGAAGATACCGGGCCTGGTATTGCATCCGAAGAAGTAGATCAACTCTTTGAAGCCTTTGGACAAACAGAAACAGGGCGTAAAGCCAATGAAGGAACCGGTTTAGGATTGCCCATTAGTCGTAAATTTATCCAATTAATGGGAGGAGAAATTACCGTTAGTAGTATTTTAGGTCGAGGAAGTTTATTTGTGTTCAGCATTGAGGCTAAAATCGTCAAAGCCCCTTGCCTGAAAAGGGAGCAACTCCCCCGTCGTGTCATTGGCTTAGCCAGTGGGCAAGCCCAGTATCGCATTTTAGTGGTGGATGATCGCTTAGAGAGTCGTATTCTGCTGGTAAAATTGTTATCATCCCTAGGGTTTAATGTCCGTCAAGCCAGTAATGGACAAGAAGCCTTAGAAATCTGGGACAGTTGGCAACCCCATTTAATTTGGATGGATATGAGAATGCCCATTATGGATGGTTATCAAGCAACCCAACGGATCAAAGCAACCCCCAAAGGAGAAACCACAGTCATTATTGCCTTAACAGCCAGTGCCTTTGAAGAAGAAAGAAATTTAGTTTTATCAGCAGGATGTGACGATTTTATGAGGAAACCCTTTCGAGAAGAGGTTTTATGGGAGAAAATTGCCGAACATCTTGGTGTTAATTATATTTATGAAGACTTCAACCCCAATCAATCTCCTGATCAAAACGCTCAAGCAACCACTGCTGACTTGATATCTCAACTAGAGAAACATTTACTCAAAATGCCCCCTGAATGGATCAAAAACCTACGTCAAGCCGCCTTAGAATGTAGTGATGATAGCATAGTAGAATTAATTACAGAAATCCCTCCCCAAAGTCAACCCTTAGCCTTAGCTCTACAAAAATGGTCAGAAAACTTCTTGTTTGATTCTGTTATCCAGCTAACCCAAAACACAGTCAAAGAGTAATTTAGAATGGAGAATGGAGAATGGAGAATGGAGAATGGAGAATGGAGAATGCAGAATGCAGAATGCAGAATGCAGAATGCAGAATGGAGAATGCAGAATGGAGAATGGAGAATGCAGAATGAGTGTTTTGTGGTTTTCAAAATTACTCTTGTTGAGAAATACACGGTATAAAGTTACGTATAATTGATTATAAATAAACATAGGTTTATTATTTTTAAAATTCTAAATTCTAAATTCTAAATTTCCTCCTTATGTCCCCTCAAACCAGTAACATTCTAGTTGTCGATGATACCCCAGATAACTTACGCTTACTATCAGCTATGTTATCGGAACAGGGGTATAAAGTTCGGAAAGCCCTCAATGGCAACACGGCATTAAAAACTATTTATCAAGTTCCTCCGGATTTGATTTTGTTAGATATTAATATGCCTTCTCTTAATGGTTATCAAGTCTGTAAAGAACTAAAAAAAGATCCGAAAACAAAAGAAATTCCTGTGATTTTTATTAGTGCTTTAGACGATGTTCTAGATAAAGTAAAAGCCTTTAATGTAGGAGGGGTTGATTATATTACCAAACCGTTTCAAGCAGAAGAAGTCATCGCTAGAATCGAAAATCAATTACTCATACAACGGCAAAAAAAACAACTACAACAGCAAATAAAAGAACGGGAAAAAACAGAACAAACTTTAAAAGTTTATCTCCATGCAGTATCTCATGATTTACGTAACCCTGTTCTAGGCTTTTCCCTAATCTTAAAAAACTTTTTAAAGCAAGAAAAAGAAATCATAGAGATTCCAAGAAAAGTCCTAGAACAAATGTCAAAAAGTTGCGATCGCCAGCTTAATTTAATTAATTCTTTGGTGGAAACTCAACAATTTGAAATGGAAGTTATTAAGCTAAACACTCAGCCCTTAAACCTCCCTAAATTGAGTCAACAATTAGCCTCAGAATGGCAGCCCATGTTAGCAGAAAAAAAAGCCAGCTTGCACTTAAAAATTCCAGCAAATTTACCGTCAATTGAAGCAGATAGCGATCGCCTGTGGCGGGTTCTAGAAAATTTAATGGCCAATGCCTTAAAACATAATGATCCTGGCATTAAGTTGACATTCAGAGCCGATATAATAAAGGAAGAAGGTGACCTCAACCCCCAGGTAATTCGCTGTACCTTAGAAGATAATGGGGTGGGAATCAGCCCTGAAATCGCAGCAACCTTGTTTGAACGCTATCAACGAGGAAATCGGGCTAAAAAAAGTTTAGGTTTAGGTTTAGGTTTATATCTGTGCCGAAAAATTGTTGAAGCCCACGGTGGAGAAATTGGGGTGATCACAAAACCAGATCACGGAGCCAAATTTTGGTTCACATTGCCCATCATGCCTAACCAGCATCCTTCTCATTAATTGAATGGAGCCAAAGGAAAACTGCTATCTCATAGGCAAAAATGTCATAAAACCCTAACATTTTGATCCCCAAAAGGTCATCAATTCGTAAATTCCTGATAAATTGGTCAAGCAAGCCCTTGACCATTGATACTTAGGTTTTGTTACATAAGACTAAGTAAAACATCCTCAACACAGATCCTAAAAGCTATTGAGTGTACCATAATCCCTATGGATGAAACTCATGACCTCATGCCAGCAGCAATTGACCGTACAAACTATCGGAGAGTGATCTCATGGCACATCAAAGCCGCCCCCCCCTAGAAGAGATGACCTTACGACAGCTACGAAAAGTAGCCAGTGAATATAACATCTCCCGTTATAGTCGAATGCGTAAAGCGCAGCTATTAGTTGCCATTAGGCAGGCGATGCAAATACAAAGTCCCCAGATTGTTGAAGAAATAGAACCCATTGCCAAGGATGAGCCGATCATTCAAGAGGCACAGAAAATAGAAGCCTCAAAATTTGAAGTGGGTCAAGATGATAAAACCAACGATGAGTTAGATAAAATTAACCATCAACTTCAAGCACTGACTGGAAGCCAGGAAAAAAGTCGCATCGTGTTATTGCCCCGTGATCCTCAATGGGCTTATGCCTATTGGACTGTTTCCCCTGAAGCTAAAGAAGCCTTAAAAGCACTGGGGGGAGAACAATTAGCCTTACGAATTTATGATGTGAGCGATATCGATCTCAACTATCAGAGTCCCCACAGTGTTCAAGAATATCTTTGTGATGACTTAACCCAAGAATGGTATATTCCCATTCCCTTAAGCGATCGTGATTATGTGATAGATATTGGTTATCGTACTGAAGATGGCCGTTGGCTAATTCTAGCTCGTTCGGCTGCAATTCATGTCCCCGCCCTTTATCCCTCTGACTGGATAGAAGATATTTTTGCCACAGTTAATTGGGAAGATGAGATTGAAGACAATTTGAGTGAACCCTTACTTCCCCCAAATCCTATCCAGAAACGCTTTGCTGTGAGCGAACAGGTGGCAGAAGCAGCCCGCCTGGCTGGTTTAATGGCTGGTTCTATGCAGCCTATTCCCGGCTCGCAACCAAGTTCTCTGATTTTTCCTTCTGGTGGGGGTTGGACCATACCCACCGTCTCAGGGCTAACCTTATCCGGCGTGGGTTTTGCTTCAGAAAACTTGCTTCGCTCTCGGAAGTTTTGGTTAGTTGCAGATGCTGAATTAATTGTCTATGGTGCCACCGAACCAGATGCGACGGTACTTATAGGTGGGAACCCCGTTAAACTCAACCCTGATGGAACCTTTCGCTTTCAAATGTCTTTCCAAGATGGGGTGATTGATTATCCTATTGTGGCGATCGCTGCTGATGGACAACAAACCCGTTCCATCCAAATGAAGTTTGAACGGGAGACTCCTTTCCGTAATACTAATAGCAAGGAAGAAGCTACTTTAGAATCTTGGGGCTAATGTTTCGACTTTTAACTAACTTTGAAGTCTTGATGAAATCATCAAGACTTTATTCTTTTTAAGGGTTAGATAATCTTATAGCGTTATTTTAATTTTGGAAATATTTAATTGAGCCAAAAATTCAGATTTCAAAATTTCACCCCCATAAGGGTTATGAAGTAAGGAGTTGTCCATTTGTATTCCTGCTAATGGTAAACAAGCACTGCCATTGTGCCATATAAAGCACAGTCTCCACTGTTTTGTAATGCGAATAATATCTTTAATATTGATATCTAAATAATCTAAAAATTAAAGGTGATATTTATCAATGAATTATCCTAGCTAAATCTAACCCCCACATATTGCAGATTAATGTTACAACAGATTACAATAAAAACCCAGGACTCTAATTTTTGAACCCATACACAGCAACACCATTATCATTAATATGCCTAACCTGGACATTACAGCTAATCAACTCCAAAACAACGATAATGTAACCTCTAATCTAGATAATATACTTTCACCTACCGATAGCTTTATCAATCGCCATATTGGACCTAATAGCCAAGAAATTGATAAGATGCTCAAGGTGCTGGGATTTTCTACCCTCGATCAACTCATTGATGCAACGGTTCCCCAAGCCATCCGTTTGAGTAAACCATTGAATTTACCCGAAGCACAGAGCGAATATGGTGCATTAGCTCAATTAAAATCTATTGCCTCCAAAAATCAGATATTTCGCTCTTATATCGGCATGGGATATCATGACTGTATTACTCCCCCAGTCATTCAACGCAACATCCTAGAAAACCCAGGTTGGTACACCGCTTATACTCCCTATCAAGCGGAAATTGCTCAAGGAAGACTAGAAGCACTCTTAAACTATCAAACCATGATAGTAGATTTAACAGGACTCGAAATTGCTAACGCTTCCTTACTGGATGAAGGAACAGCAGCAGCAGAAGCCATGAGCATGAGTTATGGTTTGTGTAAGAATAAGAAGGCTAATGCTTTCTTTGTAGACTGTCACTGTCACCCTCAAACCATCGAAGTTATTAAAACACGGGCGTATCCTTTAGGCATTGAGTTAATTATTGGTGATCATCGCCTCTTTGAGTTTGATAAAGAAATTTTTGGCGCATTATTACAATATCCAGCCACCGATGGCACTGTCTACGACTACCGTAGCTTTATCGAAACCGCACATAGTCAGGGTGCATTAGTAACCGTTGCCGCCGATCCTTTGAGCCTAGCATTATTAACCCCCCCTGGAGAATTTGGCGCAGACATCGCCGTAGGGAGCACACAACGCTTAGGTGTACCCTTGGGTTATGGAGGACCTCATGCAGCCTATTTCGCTACCAGAGAAGCCTATAAACGCCAGATTCCAGGGCGTATTGTAGGAGTATCGAAAGACGCACAAGGAAACCCTGCTTTAAGATTAGCACTGCAAACCAGAGAACAACATATTCGTCGAGAAAAAGCCACCAGCAACATCTGTACAGCACAGGTGTTACTAGCAGTTATTGCTGGAATGTATGGAGTGTATCATGGACCAGAAGGTGTTAAAAATATTGCTCAAAAAATACATCAATTAACAGTAATTTTAGCAACAGGATTAGAAAAGTTAAGTTACACCATCAATGATGAGCCTTTCTTTGATACAGTAAAAGTGGGTGTAGGTGATGTAAGTGCTAAGGCAGTAATTAAAGCAGCAGCAGAACGGAAAATTAATCTGCGCTTATATGAAGAAGGTGTATTGTGTATTACTTTAGATGAAACTACTACAGTTCATGATGTCATTGAGTTGTGGCAAATTTTTGCAGCAAGAGATGAGCTACCTTTTAGGGTTGAAGAGATAGCCGAAAAAGTCAATTTTGAGTTTCCCATTTTCTTCAAACGTACCTCAGACTATTTAACCCATCCTGTTTTTAATCAGTATCATTCTGAAAGTAAATTACTGCGTTATTTACACAAGCTAGAAAGCAAAGACTTAGCTTTGAATACCTCCATGATTCCCTTGGGATCATGTACTATGAAGTTGAACGCATCAGCCGAAATGATGCCAGTAACTTGGCCAGAATTTGGGAAACTTCATCCTTTTGCCCCCCTCTCTCAAACCGAAGGTTATCAAATTCTTTTCCAACAGTTAGAAGAATGGTTAGGAGAGATAACAGGATTTGATGGTATTTCTTTACAGCCAAATGCCGGATCTCAAGGAGAATATGCCGGCTTACAAGTGATTCGTCAATACCATGAAAATAGAGGAGAAATTAACAGAAATATCTGCTTAATCCCTGAATCAGCACACGGTACCAACCCCGCTAGTGCAGTCATGTGTGGCATGAAAGTGGTAGCAGTAAAATGCGACAAAGAAGGTAATATTGATATTGCTGACCTAGAGAAAAAAGCCGAAAAACACTCCGAAAATTTAGGGGCTTTAATGGTGACATATCCCTCCACTCATGGGGTATTTGAAGAAGGAATAATTGACATTTGTGACATCGTTCATCGTCATGGTGGACAAGTGTATATGGATGGGGCTAACATGAACGCCCAAGTGGGAATCTGTCGGCCGGCTGATTTTGGGGCCGATGTTTGCCATCTCAACCTGCACAAAACTTTCTGTATCCCTCACGGGGGTGGAGGTCCAGGAATGGGTCCCATCGGTGTCAAAGAACATTTGATTCCCTTTCTACCCACAACCGACATAGAAAAATATAGCAACCCCGATGGTAATGGCAAAGTAGATACCTCCATAGGTGCCATTTCCGCAGCCCCTTGGGGTAGTGCTAGTATCCTCGTCATTTCTTGGATGTACATCGCCATGATGGGGGAAAAAGGGCTGACTGAAGCCACAAAAGTTGCTATCCTTAACGCTAACTATATGGCCCATCGTTTGGCTGACTATTATCCCATCTTGTTCAAAGGTGCATCCGGTTGTGTTGCCCACGAATGTATCATTGATCTGAGTCCCCTGAAAAACCAAGCAAAGGTAGAGGTGGATGATATTGCCAAACGGTTGATGGACTTTGGTTTCCATGCACCTACTGTATCCTGGCCTGTTGTTGGTAGTATGATGGTAGAACCCACCGAAAGCGAAGACTTGGCAGAGTTAGATCGTTTCTGTGATGCCATGATCACCATTTATAAAGAGGCTGAGGCGATCGCCAATGAGAATATTGATCGTCAAAACAACCCCCTGAAAAACGCCCCCCATACTGCTCAAGCGGTTATTTGTGGTGACTGGGATCGGCCTTATTCCCGTGAAAAAGCTGCTTATCCCGCTCCCTGGACGAAAGAACATAAGTTCTGGCCAACCGTGGGACGTATTAATAACGCTTATGGGGATAGAAACTTCTTTTGTTCTTGTGAAGGAATGGACGCTTATAAAGAGTCATAAGCAGGTTTAAAAACTTGAACAAAATTTTTTGCGCAGTCCCCATCTATAATCTTTGATTTAGATGGGGACTGCGCAAAAAGCATAACTTATGTTAACATACCAGGATAGGCATATTTACAAGGTACGGTAAAGATTTCTATTCGGAGACACGACCTTTTGCCTGTAAGCAGTTATCTATATCGATCAGATTGCTTTTACTGAGGGATTGGTC
>JASJEA010000253.1 GCA_030064935.1 Crocosphaera sp.
CCCCAAAATCGAGAAATGAGTGTTTACTAAGGGTGCTAGGGTTTGGTTCTGGAAATGTAGCCATCGCCTATTTAACTGTTGCGCTACAGTAACAGTCCCCAAAATCGAGAAATGAGTGTTTACTAAGGGTGCTAGGGTTTGGTTCTGGAAATGTAGCCATCGCCTATTTAACTGTTGCGCTACAGTAACAGTCCCCAAAATCGAGGCATGAGTGTTTAGATAAGATTGAGGAGGAAATTAGGAAGAGTATGCAGCCCCTTGTTCTTGTTCGATAAACGTTTGCACCTTGTAACGATATTCTTTAAGGTTGATATCAACCCATTCTCGCTCATCACTGTTGGCGATAATATGTACTAAAGGTTCTCCTGCATCCGGTAAAATTAAAACCCAGTTGTCATTTTGAGGATTAATAATTTTTACTCCGTCGATTAATTGTAAGTGCTCAGGATTATGAATTTCGACTAAATAACGCATTAAAGAGCCCTTGACTTTCCAGGGACAGCGTAGAGAATAAGACTTATGAGAGATACGAGGTAATTCTGCTTGAATTTGAACTAGCGATCGCCCTTGAGTGGCCAGCATTTCTAAGAGTTTAGCTATACTAAACATAGCATCAAACCCTGGATGGAGTTGGGGAAAGATAAACCCAGTATCGCCACTTCCCCCGAAAGAAACGTTAGGATTGGTTTGGGCTGCTTCCATGAGGGCTGTGGGATTGGATTTGGTACGGATAACGTTACCATCATGACGACGGGCAATTTGTTCCACTGCACTAGAGGCTTCAACGGGAACGACAACCGTACTGCGGGGATAGGCGGTAAAAATAGTATTAACCATCAAGGCGGTTAACCATTCCCCTCGTATGGGTAAACCAGATTCATCTACTAGGATAAATTGTTCCCCGTTGGCAGAGACTTGGGCCCCTAAATTGGCTTTAACCGCTTCTACTACCTGGCCGAGTTGATGCAGTAAAGATTCTCTTTCTTGCACTGAAACCGTCGTCTGACGCAAACTGGCGTTTAGGACAATGGCATCACAACCAAATTTGGTCAGAAGTTGCGGCAAAATAGCTCCTGACACGCCATAAACGTAGTCGATGACGATTTTGGGGTCACTATTATTAATGCTGTCGATATCTAATTGGGTTTCAAAGGTTTGCCGATAGGTATCTATGACTTGGGCGGGATAGGACATATTGCCAATGTCGGAAATACTAACCCGTCGTAAGTCTTCTTTAAAATATGCCCCTTCTATCTTCTTCTCTTGGGATTTAGATATATTGATGCCTTGTTCGTCTAAAAATTCAATCAAAATGTGATCGGTGCGATCGGGGTGGGCCCGTAAATGAACGCCACCGGAAACCTCTAAGCGAGGGGTCATGGTTCGGGAGATGGGAATAGCAGTGGCTTCAAGATTTTGGATATTGATACCGACGGACATTAACCCTGAAATTAAGGAACGGCTAATCATACGAGAAAAGCCTCGTTGATCCCTTGAAACCACCACTTGTGATCCGGCTTTTAGGGTTGATCCATAGGCAGCCCCCAATTTCACCGCAAACTCTGGGGTAATATCAATGTTGGCCAAACCGGTAACGCCCCGTTGACCAAAAAGATTACGGTTTGCCATGCTACCCCAAATAAGGTTGATGTTCAAGATGGCTCCTGATTCAATGCGTTTGCTGGGCCAAACACGGACATTGGGGTTAATTTGTGTTTCTTCCCCCAATATAGATAATGGACCAATAACAGCCCCCTCTAGGACTTGAGAACGGCGATCAATTCGGGTTCCTCTAGCAATGACACAAGCCGCTAGATAGGATTCATCCCCGACGGTGACACCATTCCAGATAACAGGACGTTTCAAGTCAGAGGCCGACCCAATGGTGACATTATCTCCAATGACACTACCTTCTTCAATCAAAACCCCCGAACCAATGCGACAGTTATCCCCAATGATGACGGGGGGATTAATTTTGGCAGTGGGATCAATATATGTATTCTGCCCTAACCATATCCCT
Source organism: Crocosphaera sp. (assembly GCA_030064935.1). Lineage (GTDB taxonomy): Bacteria > Cyanobacteriota > Cyanobacteriia > Cyanobacteriales > Microcystaceae > Crocosphaera. The sequence goes on from JASJEA010000253.1 coordinate 2,021, forward strand.
GGAGACTGTTCAACATAAGCAAAATCTAATTTAACTTTTCTTTCTAAGCCGTCGTATTGGGCTTGTCGATAAGCATCTAAATGGCCCACATCACACCAGTATCCTTCGGCAATATAACCATACATGGGTTCTCCTTGGGCGAGGAGGAGGGGGAAAAGGTCTTTGGAAAAGTCGCTTTCTTCTTTTTGGGGAAGGTATTCTAAAACTTCGGGTTCTAGAATATAGGTGCCGGTGTTAACTGTGTCGGAAAAAATTTCGCTTGGGGAGGGTTTTTCGAGAAAGCGGACGATACGTTGTTCTTTATCGGTGATGACAACGCCAAACTCCATCGGGTTAGGGACACGGGTGAGGACGAGGGTTGCTTTAGATTTTTTCTGGCGATGAAAGGCGATCGCCGCTTGGAGATCAAAGTCGGTGATACTATCTCCACTGATGACGAGAAAGGTATCTTTTAATAATTCTTCTATATTTTTGACACAACCGGCGGTCCCTAGGGGCTGTTCATCTTCAACCGCATAGGTCATTTCTACGCCAAAGTCTGCCCCATCTTGGAAATAATCCCGCATAATATCGGGCAAGTAGTATAAGGTGGCGATAATTTCCGTAATATTATTTCGTTTGAGTAAGTTAATAATATGTTCTGCAATGGGTCGATTTAATATGGGCACCATTGGCTTAGGTAAGTCACAGGTAAGTGGACGTAAACGAGTTCCTGATCCCCCAGCCATTAGCACTGCACGCATAAATCCTCCTTAATACTTAGTTGTCTACTATCAAACTAGAAGAATATCCTTGGTTGGACAATTTCTAGGTTTCTTCTTTTTTATTACTATGGGCCCGATCTTAACCGTTGTAGCTTTATCAAGAGCCTAGGCTAATTTAATCGTTGTATGAGTTATATAGTCGTATAGTTTCGATACTGTCAACGCTTTTATGAGATTCTATCATTATTAGGGGACAAGTAAGTAATGTTATCAAGCTCTACTGGATCTCACTTTATCTCCTCTAATAATTTTAAAAACGTCTCGAACAATAAGATTTCTAATTTCTGCTATATTTCCATATTCACTTTTTGAATTCTGATAACTTTCTAAATAGGTTTTGATATTTTTTAGTTGAATTTCTAGATGTCCATTATAGCGTTTTTGATTAAATACATATTCTTTACTCTTTTTGATTGTTTCTTCACTATCTAAGTCTTCATGTAAGTCTTTGAGTAGATATTCAATTTCTCCCCAATATTGATTTTTTTCCTGGTTATGAAGGGTTAAAATTACTTTACAAGTTGCTGCAAAAATTTTTCCTAACACAGTAAAATGAGTTAAACGATGGGGATATAAACCACGGATTTTAAACTCTTTAGGTTGATTCGATTCGGTTTTAGTAGCAAATTTTCTCTTGAAATAAATTTTACCATCTTCAAGATAGTCATTACCACCATCTGCTGCGATCGCAGCACACAAGGTAAAATATTTCATTGCTTTAATTAAATTTTCTTCTAATTTATTATTATCATCATCCCATTGATTATCACATAGTTCAACTATCCCTAATCCGAATAAAAGAATGCTTGAATAAACACCAAATAAATACACAGTATTACTATCATTGGTTAAATTAAAATCATCTTGAGGTTGTTTAAGTGTTTTAGTCAGTATGGACATATCTAAAAATAGAAAACACGGTTTATTTTCTTCCTTCTCTGAACCATCTTTATCATCTAATTGCTCTAATAGGCGAACACTGTCTTCTCTTCCTGATATAACAGGGGGAATTGTTTCGATATAAACATATTTATATTTTTCATAAAATAGATCCTTTTCATCTTTATCTTTGACAGTGTCAGAATTTTTTTCTTTGCCACTATGAGATTTTATTTGTTGATAATATATTTGTCCTAATTCAGCATAACAACTTAAGCCATGATTGAGGAGTTGTTTACTTTTTTTAATACATTTAGTTAGGGAAAATTCATTGTCTATTCCTTTAGAGGTGTTTAAATAACCAGCTATTAAATAACACCAAATTTGATAAATTGTCCAATAAGCATAATGATTTCCATTCCCATCTACAGCCGCCTGAATTCTAGCTTTTTCCAGTAACTTAATGGGTTTAATTAATCGTTCATATTCTCGATCGCTTTTTGAAGCTTTTCCTGACTTGGGAAAAAATATATAAATTTTAGCTCTGTGAGCATTAATTCTTGACAATAAATGATAAAAAGGATGAGCATTTACTTGAGATGGTTGCTCAATTATTTTATGTCTATCAACAAAAAGTTTTAAAGTGTCTTCAGCTTTATCTAAATAGTCTTCTGCTTCTAAAATTGCGTGCTCTCTTTGCTCATAATCCCTTTCTTCTAGGTCTTTTATATCAGTTAAAAAATGATAGCGAAATTGACATAGATAATATAATGTAATTAACATTGGATCATCTAGTTTTTTATCTTCAATATGAGATTGAATAATATCTAAATAATGTTTTGCCTTGCGACGAAGTCCTTCTTGAAGGTAAGCTTGTACTATTTTTAAATAAGCTTCATAGGCTATAACACTCCAAGGTTCAATTTCTTGGATATGGATGAATTGGTTGGTATTCTCATTCCGATAAAGATATTTTTTTTTAAAAATTGTTTCTTCTAAGTAAGCTTCCATAACTCTTAGAGAAAAAGGATAGGATTGTAAATAGCTTTTTGCTGTTCTTAAAAAATGTTTCTCTTGAATACTATCACATAGTTGCTTGAGATATTCTTGGCAGTCAATACCTGCTTTTTCAATAGCTCTTAATTTTGCATATAAAGATGATTTAGCAGTGACTTCTACTAGATCAAAACCACAATATTCCCCGTGAGATAATTCCTTTTCAGCAGCAACTTCATTATAATCCAAATCATATTCCCTTGCTTTTTCTATATCTTGTTTCAGGCATAATCTAATTAAGGTATAGGAACGAATAGGGCTATGAGTATTAGCTCCCATAATTTTGTCTTCATTTAAAATTTCCTGAGCAACAGGAAAATAATCTTTTAGTAGGGGAATATTTTCAAAAAGAAACTTATTAATTGCTTTAAGAATTAAAGAAATGGGACTTCCCATACCGCGTACTTCTTCAAAAAATTCTAAGCGTTGTTCTTCTTTTTTATAAATTCCTTCAATTTCTGATGTAAATTCAGTTTTCCAAGGATATCGTTTAAGATTAACATAAAAATAAACTCTAACTTGGTAAGTAATTTGCTTTTCTAATCCCTTTATATAGTCTAATTCTTCTTCTGAGGTGTTTGAAAGAAACTTGGGATTAAGCAATCCAGTATCATTATTCTTATTATAGGTTGGGAAAGGAAGTGAGCCAACTTTTTTGAACTCAAAGTGATGGATATAAATTGGTAACTTATCTCCTAACAAATCATTATCAACAATGGGATAAATTAAATCTTCTAAAAAACTAGAATAAGATTCTAGTTTTTTATATTTGTTCTGAAAACCTAGGATTTGATCGTGTTTTAGACCAGATTGTAAATTGATTTTACTGATTTCTTTTGCTACCTTATCGCACAAAATATTGATTTTTTTTTCTTTTTTAACACTGTTTACTTGTGAATAATATATTGAAAGATATGTTTCGATTATTTCCTTTATTTTCTGATCAAGAGACCATTCATTATCAGATGAAATACTTTCTTTTCTTAAAGCATTATAAATAACAATAGCTTGTTTATAAAAAGTGATTATCTGCTCCGAATTCAATCCTCTTATTTCATTAATAATAATGCTTTGTAAGTTATCCAGTAAAGCTTCTTGGGGATGATTTTTAATGCCTAATCTTTCTTTTTCCTCTGGTAAAAGTTGTACAAATTTTTTTAAAACTTTTATTTTTTCTTGTTGAGTAAGCACAGGATGAATTTGTTCATCTGGAAGATTGTTTTGTTGCTGTTTACCATAGTTTTGGATTGCTTCAAGAATATCTATTAATTTTTCTACAGTGAGCCCTGGAACGGTTTCTTTTTCTAATTGCTCTTTGGGATAATATTCAGGTAGTGCAGTTCGTAAAACTCTTCTAATATAAGTACGATTCTGGCCCCATTGTTTAGCAATTTGGTATTCGTTAGGGATGTCATTATTATTTCTATCTTTAGAAAGGTTAAACTCAGTAAGATGCTCAAGAAGATAACGATAGATCGATATATTACGATTATGCTCATTTTCTTTATGTGTTTGAGAAGTTGATTTAGTCATGAGGTGTCAATAGAATATATACAGTGAGCTTATGATCGTGATTGTACTTAGCCTAGAAGTGAATATCTGTTACATTCTTTCATATTCTTTTCTTCTCATTATTATAGCTTTTCTCTATATATACTAATGTATTATCATTAATGCTACTTGTATCTAAGTTTTTGGCATTAAGGATTTTAAGTTATATGTACTAGGTTATCAAAAACACCCTGATAGGGCTTAAAATTAAGGAGTAGCCTTCTTTGTGCATTTTATGTAACAATGGAGGTTAATGTGTAGCAATTGTACATACTGTTGTGTTTTTTGATGTACGTTTCGTTGTGTTTTTCGATGTACATCTTGCTCAATTCCCCAACTTTATGTATCATAAAACCTAAATGTAAATGCTCCATGCTGCCGTTAGGCTATATATGGATATTTTTGAGTCTAGGTGCTAAAGCGACTTTAGCCTCCTATTTGCTCGTTTACCCTAACCACAAATAAATGACCAAACCTAGTCTTGGGAGAACCAAACTATAGATTATGAATAACTCGGCTGTTGAATTTGGAGTTAAAGAAGCACGCGATGAAGCGTTAGCATACTTGGATCAGCATCAAAAAACTGATGCAGAACAAGGGGGGATTTGCTCTTTTCGTGCAGATGGAGGGGATAATTTCTTAGAAAAAGCCAAGGAAATGCGTTCTTTGCGGGGTATGGATGAAATAACCTCCAAAAGATCGAAAATTTACAAATTTCGTCAGGAATACCACGACATTCCTATTTTTAAATCTTCTATCGTTGTTTCCCATGATATTGTTGGTGATAATGAAGATCATAAGGTAACTTCGTCCGAAATAGATTATCTAGATTATACAGGTCTTCTTCTTTGTCTAGTGGAATCTAAGAACTGCCAATCTGAAAATAGAGAGAATCGTGAAAAGAAAATTCAACAGGCATTAGTGGATGAGCTTGAAATGCCTAAGAATATTGTTGATGATTACTTAGAGCTTAATGCAAGTCCTTACTTTTACCATGATGATCAACAGGGGAAATGGCGCTTAGTTTATGTTACAGATAGTGAACTTAAATTAGAAAATGCTTCACTAGATGAATTAGAAAGTATTATCCAAGAACTACCGGAATTGAAAGACTGTATTATAGATGCTTGTAGTGGGCAGATTATTTCTACTTTTGTTCGACAAAAAATTAGCAGCATTGATTAATTTTTTTAGTTTTCTGTTTTCCATGGTATTTCCATTATCTTTTATCCTTGATGAACTTTAATCTAATGGTTTTTGTTGCCTCTTTGGTTTTTCTGGGAAATATAGTTATTGTTTTTAACCGAATGTCGGGCAGAATTCCCTAACGTTCTACAACTTAGGGATGAATGCCCGACCAATAAATAGACC
>JASJEA010000254.1 GCA_030064935.1 Crocosphaera sp.
AACCGAAAATGCCTGTAATCCTCTCAGTGACTAAATTCTAGCCGATTCTCTTATATCGAACTCAGGTCAACAGTACCAGTCGCAACCATCTCAGCTTCTTGATGTTTCCCCGTAAGCTTTTGTAAACTATCAGGGTTATCTTCCACTAGGGTTGAAGTGGGTTCCGGTTCCGAGATAGCAATAACCTCTGCATCAAGGGTAAAACCCTTACTGTCATCCACTTTCGTCCGTTTCGCAACAGTGGTTGCATCGATAGGTAACGCTAGACTGTCACTAACCGCAGCAACCTGCAAACCCTCTACCTCTGCTACCTCTGCTACCTCTGCTACCTCTGCTACCTCTGCTACCTCTGCTACCCCTGCTACCTCTGCTCCCCCTGCTCCCCCTGCTTCCCCTGCTACCTCTGCTTCCCCTGCTTCCTCCGGTCCCCAAATCAACTGAGAAATAATGTCCGAACCAATAAACCCCCCGGCGGTTTGTAATAAATTACTACCCACCTCCTTGAGACTTTGTTTAACCGAAGACTTCCCAGGAGCAATCGTTAACCCATAATAATCTCCATCCCCAATATTGACCGAAATATTGCGCTTACCATAAGCAGCAACCACCGTATCTCCATCCCCCACACGGAGATTAAGGTTCGTATTCCCTTTCACTAACGTAATAGAAGTCCCATTACCTACCTTAGTATTAACATTTCCCGTTCCCTTAAAAACATTAACCGAAGTACCATCCCCTACCTTAGTCACAACATTACCCTTACCCCACAACATCCCCACTTGCGCGCCATCTCCCACCACCGTCATGACATTAATATCCCCTTTCAACGCACTCAGAGAAGCACCATTACCCACTTGCGTCACAATATTACCGGTTCCCCAAACCCCTTGAAGATTATTCCCATCACCGATATGGGTAAGAATATTCCACTTACTGTTAATAATTCCACTGATAGTATTACCATCCCCCACCTTCGTCAATATATTAGCTTGGCCACCCACAGCAAAATTAAGACTATCCCCGTCACCCACGTGAGTCACCACATTGCCCTTACCAGACAAGAGACTCACCTGCTCACCATTGCCTACCTTAGTAACAATATTGGCATCCCCCACCGCTAGATTATAACTGTCATTATTATTTCCTACCGTACTGACATGGGTTAACACATTCCCCTGTCCAAAAGCGAGATTAATCTGTTCTCCCTGTCCCACTTTAGTGACAATATTAGCTTGTCCGGCCGTTAAACCCAAGGTATTGCCATCCCCAATATGGGTAAACATATTACCATTAGCGGCCATTAACGCTGCTGTCGTACCATTACCCACCTTAGTTAAAACATTACCAGTAACTCCAACCGCAGGAACTCCTACCATTGCAGCAAAAGTGCTACCATCACCGATATGAGTGGCAATATTCCCTTGTCCACCCATCGCTGCTAAAGTTGTTCCATCCCCCACTTTCGTAAAAATATTTCCTGCTGACACCATCAACGCTGCCGTAATACCATCCCCTACATGGGTAAAAAGATTTCCCCCACCTAACAAGGCCCCTGCTGTCATATCCTCTGGGTTGCTATCATTCCCTTCCACTTTGGTAAAAACATTACCTCCCCCCACCATCAAAGCTAAACTGTCCCCACTTCCCACATGGGTATAGATGTTGGTGGACCCTAACATTCCAGCGGCCGTTAAACCGTCTCCAACCTTAGTAAAAACATTGCCAGAACCGGCTATGACAGCGAGGGAACTACCATTACCGATATGGGTATTGATATTACCAATACCAAACTGCACCGCAATACTATTGCCATCTCCCACCTTAGTCAGTAGATTCCCCCCACCCAGTTGAGCGATCGCCAGATCCCCATCACCCACATGGGTTGCGACATTGAGTCCCCCAGCCATCAGTCCCAAAAGATCACCGTTTCCGGCTTTGATTAAAACATTCCCCCCACCGAGTAACAGTGCTGCTGTATCGCTTTCCTGCCCACTATCATCGATATGGGTGAGAACATTACCAAACCCAGTGGCCGCAATATAGGTATCTCCGGTTCCTACTTTGGTCATGACGTTACCCAGTCCCAAGAAACCGCCATAGAATTGACCGTCACCGACGAGAGTAGCGACATTTAACCCTCCGGCCATACCAACGACGCTATCTCCATGCCCCACCTTCGTAAAGGTATTTAAACCACCGAGGGCCACCACCTTGTCATCCCCAGAACCAGTTTTGACAAAAACATTCGCTCCTAAACCCAGTCCGAAGATTTGATCATTACCACCGGCACTATGAACCACATTAGCTCCACCAATAGCCGTGATCTCGTCGTCTCCCTTGCCGGAGGACACAACATTGAAGCCACCTCCTACGCTGATAGTATCCTTTCCTTTACCACTGGTAACAACATTGACACCCCCAATGGCATCAACTTGATTATTCCCATCACCGGCATTAATAACATTACCAATACCACCAGCTTTTATGCGATCGTGACCACGACTGGAATTAATAATATTTGCACCACCATAGGCTTTAATCTTGTCTCCACAGGAGCCTATGGTCGTATCAATGACATTCGCTCCACCATAGGCCTCCACCGTATCATAACCAGATCCGGTATCGATAAAATTAGCCCCACCATAAGCGATGATCGTATCACTTCCAGAACCCCCGTAAAGTTCTGATACCCCAGAATAGGATTCAATGTGGTCATTCCCCGAACCCCCACTGAGATGGACATAGAGAGCATAAGCTTTGAGGGTATCATCGCCTCCCCTACCGTAAGCTGCACCTGCACCATAAATGGTGAAATCATCGTTACCCTTGCCACCGTCTTTATAAAAAGGGTTAACGGCATTATTGATTGCTTTGATTACCTGTCCCATGATAACCCCCCAATTTTTCGCCAATTGACAAAAGAAGAAATTACTGATATTATTCTTGAAGGTGTACTATGGTATCCGTGTAAGCCTAAATTACCGACTTCCCGAACCAACCTTAAACTTTGTTTCTGGTTAAATAGGAAACTCCTAAACCTTCCAATGAGAAACACCCCGTAAGGTTCCATCTGCTCGGACTCTTAAGGATTTGGCAGGAGTTCCTTTGGGTAAAATATGACTGCGTAAATCTTTGACGATGAAACGAGCATGGCCAAAGGGAGCGAGAAACTCAGGAAACCATAAATTAGGGCCTCCCTGCCATTCCTCAAACGGCAAGACATATTGCCCTGTGATAAATTTTTTCTCAACTTCATCCGTTAACCAGGCCCAGTTAACAAAACCGATAGGATTCCCTTTAATTTCGTAATAACGGAATTGATTATGAATTAGAGAGGGAATAAACCGCTCTGCTAGAGACATGATTTGATATTGCCGATGCAGAGGGGAATTGATCATCAAATGAATGATACAACCCATCAGGCGTAGGCGTTGTTGCAGGGAAAATGAGGTTACGCTTTGTTCCCTATAATTCTTGATAGTCTCCTTGGTTGAGGCTTTCGATGGAGTTAACGTCTCTAAGGTTGGTGGAATTATTTTTTTCATGGCAAACCCCCTCATTCCCAGAGTATGTTCGAGGCGAAATACTGAGGGATTTGCTTTGATATTAACAGTGTGAACTAAGGAATAATAATTAACTTTTTGAGGCTACAACTTACTACTCCCCACTTCATTTTATCACGAACATAACGGTCAATTATCCCTCTAATCTAGATTTCAGATTTGACCTTCTCACCGTTAAGCTGCACTGTAACAGGAGATTCTTGAATTCACATTTAAAATTTCCTGCTTTATAGAACTTAACCAAAATTCCAGCAATTATGGTTTTGTTTTTCCCCAGTACAGCTAGGCGAAGCCATTTTGTTTATTGATCCAACAGTCAAAAATGCCCCGAAATAAATAACCTGATAACTGTGAAGAAATGTGGAATTTTAATTGTCAACGGATACGGTTAGTAAAAAAAAGCTATAATTAGTTTAAGAAAGAGTTGAAAAGTCTCCTTGTTTATTTTTTGATTAGTTAGTTTCTAATGACTCTAAGAAGTCTGACATAAATAAACAGCAATGTTAGAGGAGGAATTTGGTAATGCTATTAGAAAAAACCCCCTCGAATAAAGAATTTTCTTCAAGTCAACAATCTGAATCAGGGGTTTGGATTAGAATGATAAAGGGTGGTTTAGGAATTACCAGTAAAATTGGGTTAATTCTTTTGATTTTGATTGTCATATTTCTTCCCAATCTAGTTAGAAAGTGGGCAAGGAAATCACCTTTTGACTCAATGCCTAGGATACAAACCAAGAAAGAAATTTTAACTAAATCCACATATAATACCCTAGTGGCACAGGAGCGTATGGAAAAAGCTCTTAAAAAACTTAAAAATAAGACTATTAAAGATAATGAGAATGTCAGAGCAGCGATAATTGAGCTAGAGAAAGCCTTTGATAATCTAACATATAGTATTCAGTTGCAAGAAGAAGTATCTACAAAATTAGAAGTATCTACAAAATTATCGGTTCCACCAGAAACTGTTTCTCTTCAAACTAAGATGCCAACATTTAAGTGGGGGATTGTCTTCGGAACAGATGAAGACATTGTTGGAGCTAAATATGAAATCAAAAAAGCCAGAAAAGTTTTTCACAATGTCAGACTCTTTTATCGTCAAGGTTTGTATAAAAGTGTAATAGTTTTTGATAATCAAGAAACAGCAGAAATACAACTACCGAAGATTAAGAATAGAATTCGAGAGAGTTCACATTTAGAAACTCTTAGTGATTGGTGTCCAAGGGTGGCACCAGAAATGCGCCAAGAAAATAATCTTGAATATTTTGTCTGTGTTGAACATTTTGTCTGTGAATGATGAGAATGGCAGGGCAAACGCATCTAAAATGTGGGCAAAATTGAGTTATAATATATTCAAGGTTTCAAATTACCAGGTAAGTGCGAAAAACCTCTCCAAACACTTCTACCCAAAGAAAAAAGGCTTCTTAATGCAAGCATTTAGAATAAAAACGAACTGCTTTTTATTGACCTCCTACTGAGATCGTTTTTAGAAGTTATTTAGACAAGCGATCGCTACTATTAAATACCAAAAACTCTTGTGAGATATTTATTATCCCAAGCTGCTTTTAGTCGTTTATTCTTCACCCCTATTTTAGCTGTTTTTTCTTGGGAGAGAAGATTAAGAGATATCTGACGTAATCGGGCTAAATTCTCAGGAGCGTTATCTTTCTATCTTACTAACAAGAGCTTTTTCTCATTATCTCTCATTTATAAGTATTTGTTAAAAAACAGAGTGTTGTAGCTAATGAGCTTCTGGTGTTGAAATGAAGATAGAGAGCCAATAAATTTGAAATTAGGATTCTAATTTCAAATCTCAACTCAATTATAGCTTAATCTCGTCCATATTTTAGATGCGTTTGCCCTGGGGATTAAAAGCTTTAACTGCCATTAGTTAATCTTTCAATTCCTGTCTCAATTATATACTAATAAAAGCTATCAATCAAGACTGATTGATTATTTTTTCCTGTCTAATTTTTTAAAGAACAACCTGATAGAAATTAAGTCGATAGTTTTTCCGCTCATTATATCAACTGAGATTATCATAAACAGCTTAATAATCATCAACTCTTATTAAATAAGTTGATTTTTTAGTCAACTAAGATTCTGAAACCTTGGTTTTATCGGCTTTTTCCAATTCTTGTCACCCCGTAAAGTAAATGGCTCCGGAGCCGATGGGAAAATTTTCCCACCTCCAGAACCAACGGAGGAGATTCACTTTAGTTCTCTATATCAGCCAGAGAAGTAAGTCCAATTCATTCATTTTTTCATTCTAGGATTGTTTTTTTATTCCTCAATTGATTTTGCTTATCGTGCTTTTTAATAATGCTTTCTTGTTGCGGTGAGCAGTTACATCCCAAGCACTTGATCGTACGGGGATTCCTGCCGACATTAAGGTTGATTAACTTAAGTATCGCTTAATTAAATTACCATACTTTTTAGTGAAAAACTCTTCAATCGCCTCGATAATTTTGGGCTCACTATCGTTTTGATGAAACTTAAAATCATAGAGATTATTTTGAGTATGGGACTTATGTTGAGTATCATAAATTCTGATGGATTTCTGACGATGATAGTCTAAATCAAAATTGTTCAAATCATAAGGTAATTCTAAGAAATCTAAAACCTTAGTTACCCCCGACATATCACTAACAATTTCAGGATAATATACTAATAATTTTTTACCCGAAAATTCATCATAAGCTTTGAGATTTTCAAAGTATCGATTAAAATTAAATACATTACCGTTTCTAATTTTTTTTGGCGTAAGATCGGTGATATTTTTTCCCTTGGCAGCCCGTAAAAAAGATTCTCGATAGTCTCTCAGAATTAAGACAACTTTGCGATGTAAAGGTTTCCCTTGTTCGTCATAAAATGGACAATAACAAGAATCAGGCCACTCTGACTGTTTCACATAATGACTACGATAAACTGCTAATTCCCCCTTTTTAATTAGTTTAGTTTTGCCTGCGACGCGTAGTCCGGTAAAATGTTCGATGCAATAGCGAACCCAGTTGAGCCCACTAGCTGGGTAAGATAAGATAATGCCTTTTCTTGGGTCAATTCCTTTCATAGTTCCAAATGGTGAATTTTTCCCCTTGTCTAAACGATACTGTGCAAATAACCCATTAAGCTGATCTTTATTAAACACCACAATCCCTGTATGGGTATCTCCTGGACCATAAAATCCATATAACCCGTCTTGTCGGTTGACTAACGCGCTGGTGTAATGCACTCCTGGGTGTCTTCCTGGTTCGTCTCATCCCATCATTAAAGGACGAGGGATGACGCTCTTGACATACTCCCGCCGTTAAGCTCCTACGTCGCTATAACGGGGGATTCTTAAATTCACATTTAAGATTTCCTGTTTCACAGATTCTCGACTAGGCATTAACGCCTCCGTCAGACCATCTCCACAGGCGTTTTCAGATACGCTATGCCCTAGCGCATTGTTTTCTATACCTTTGAGGTCTGCTTTCCACCTGGACTGAGATTCCAGGTGGAAAGCAGACCTCGATTTCTGATAACTTGTGCTGCTGCAACATCTCTGTGGGTTTTATATCCACATTCAGGACAATTATGTTCTCTAACATCAAGGGTTTTCTTACCAGTATGAAACCCACAATTAGGACATATTTGAGATGTAAAATTCTTGTCAACTTCAGTAACAAAAACATCTCTTTTCCATGCTACCCATTTAAGAATGGTTACCAATTGTCCAAAAGCAGCATCAAGACAGTGTTTAGACAGCATTCCCCTACCCCATGACCGAAAATCAATATCTTCAATAAATATTGATTGAGCTTGGTCACAGAGGTTGTGAGCTAACTTAAAATGCCAGTCTTTACGAGTATCAGAAATCCGTTGGTGTAGTCTAGCTATTCTTTGATTTAACTTGTGTCTATTGTTAGACCCTTTCTTCTTATTCCTTAATCTACGTTGCAGCAACTTCCGCTTGCGTTGTAGTTGGTTTAAGAAGCGAGGTCTATTAACAAGTTCACCATCAGAAGTCGCTAAGAATTTGTCTAAGCCCAAGTCAATTCCTAATGGATGCCCATGAAACGGAACATCAGGAATATT
>JASJEA010000080.1 GCA_030064935.1 Crocosphaera sp.
TTTAGCGCCTCGAAAGTAGTGTTGCTCCAACGCTCTACGGGGTTAATTTGTAAACAGGGAACGGACTTCGTTGGAGCAACTGTTGGTTAGTTGAGGCTCGTTTCCTCCCCGAAGTTTTCAGACGACGGGGTTTCCACTCGCCTATTTTACGATGAAATTTACGAAATATCACGGTTTAGGGAACGACTTTATCCTCATTGACAACCGCAACAGTGCAACCCCTCTGGTTTCCCCAGAAGAAGCGGTGAAAATGTGCGATCGCCATTTCGGGGTTGGGGCTGATGGGGTAATTTTTGCCCTACCTGGAGACGAGAATAATGACTATACAATGCGTATTTTTAACTCTGATGGCTCAGAACCGGAAATGTGTGGTAACGGTATTCGCTGTTTAGCCCGTTTTATCGCTAGTTTAGAAGGCACGGAAACCGTGGGTAAGTCCTATGGTATCCATACCCTAGCAGGGACGATTATCCCCCGTATTGAAGCAGATGGGCAGGTTCGGGTGGACATGGGAACTCCTTTTCTCTTAGGTAAGGAGATTCCTACGACATTAGGAAATGGAGAAGATAAAGTTATTAACCAACCCTTGGAAGTAGGGGGAAAGTCTTGGTTAGTGACTTGTGTGAGTATGGGAAATCCTCACTGTATTACCTTTGTGGATAAGGTTGCTGATATTTCCTTGGAAAGCATTGGACCTTTATTTGAGCATCATTCTGTGTTTCCAGAGCGCACTAACACAGAATTTATCGAGGTAGTTCGTCGGGATTATATCAAAATGAGAGTATGGGAAAGAGGTGCTGGTATTACCTTAGCTTGCGGAACCGGAGCCTGTGCGTCTGTGGTTGCAGGGGTGTTAACAGGAAAATGCGATCGCCTATGTACCGTTGAATTACCGGGGGGTTGTTTAACCATTGAATGGTCAGAAAATGATGGAAAACTGTATATGACAGGGCCTGCTGAAGCTGTTTTTACTGGGCATTATCATTAAAAGTTCCGATAGTCTAATCAACTCACAAAAATTTATCTTTTGTTTTATTAGTTAATTTAAAACCGGTCTCACTCATGTTAGGGTTCAATCATAGCTTGGTTAAGTAAGAGAAGAACTGCAGAAAACCAAGAAAGTACCCAGGGACTCTGGGAAACGAAAACCCCTGATTAGTCATTCTATCGGGAAACATTGGAAGATGTGTTCATCTTTTGTCCCAATCTGTTCTAGATAAGTGGCGAAACCTCGTATAAACGGGAATAACCAGGAATGCCCTGTCGTGAGTTAGGGAAACCCCTCACAAAGCCACAAGGCTTGTAGGGGAAGATGTAACTACTTGTTCTGTCTAAATATAAACTGAAAAAAAGATGCCATTTACCCTCGATTCAGCCCGAAATATTTTCCCCAACACTTTAGCTGCTGATGCTGTACCTGCTACCATCGCTAGATTTGCTCAACTGAGTGCTGAAGACCAACTGGCCTTAATTTGGTTTGCTTATCTAGAAATGGGCAAAACCATTACTGTTGCTGCTCCTGGAGCAGCTAATATGCAGTTTGCTCAACAAACACTCAAAGACATGATCGGCATGACTCCCCTGGCCCAAAGTCAGGCCATGTGCGACTTAGCCAACCGTGCTGATACACCCATTAGTCGTACTTATGCAACTTGGACTCCTAATATTAAGCTCGGTTTTTGGTATGAATTAGGAAAATTGATGGAGCAAGGTCAGATCGCACCCATTCCCGAAGGTTACAAGCTTTCGGCCAATGCTAATGCTGTTCTCCAGACAATTATTGGCCTAGAATCCGGTCAGCAAATTACCGTTCTCCGCAATTGTGTTGTGGATATGGGTTTTGATACCAGCAAAATGAACAATTTCAAAACAATTAGTGAACCAGTTGTTCCACCCAAAGAAATCTCAGAGCGGACTCAAGTTAAGATTGAGGGCATTGACAATCAGACAATTCTTAGCTACATGAATAACCTGAATGCCAATGATTTTGATGCCTTAATCGAATTATTTACCCCGGATGGAGCTTTACAACCTCCATTTCGCAGGCCGATTGTTGGGAAAGAAGAAGTTTTACGTTTCTTCCGCGAAGAATGTCAGAATCTCAAATTAATTCCCGAACGAGGAGTAGCCGAACCAACCGATGATAACTTTACCCAGATTAAAGTGACGGGTAAGTGTCAAACCCCTTGGTTTGGCGGTGGTGTTGGCATGAATATTGCTTGGCGGTTTTTACTAGATCCTCAAAATAAGATTTTCTTTGTAGCGATAGATTTATTGGCATCTCCCAAAGAGTTATTGAACCTCAGTCGTTAGGTCTATCGTAAGAATTTGAGTATGGGAAGGACTACAACCTGTTAAAATTTATACGCTCTTGAAATATAGAGCGTATTTGATTGACTTTAATATCTAAATATGGAACAAAAAAATACACAATGGTCAGAGACAGAAAAACAAATAGCCCGTGAAGCTTTAAAGAAAGCTTACGTCAAAGAAACTGAGGCTCTAATTGCTGAAATTAGGCAAAAAGCGAGTCAAATTACTAATATAGATGATATTTGGTCTTTAAATGATTATTTAAACAGTAAAAGATACGACATAGACGGTAAATATGACGACAGAGATGTTACACCCGTTTTTGTGCTTGCTCAGTTAATCAAAGAAGGATGGTTAGAAACTTCTCAATTAGCAGGTTTAACTCCTGATAAAAAAGCAAAAGTAACGGCTCTTGCAAAGATGTAATAATGCTTAATCGTTACATTGTTTCCTTAAAAGGTCTAATCGTAGCCAGTGTAATTGTGGTATTTTGGTCTGTCACCTTATCCTGCTTACTTTCCTCTGAAGTCGGGAAAACTCATCCTCTAGTTGTACTTCTAGAGATTTTTTGGCAGACTTTTCTCGATACGGGTTTATTTATTACAGCACACGAAGCCATGCACGGATTAGTTTGTCCGCAAAACTCAAAGCTCAATTATAGGTTAGGAGTGCTAGTAATTTCTTTATATGGATTTTTTTCCTACAAACAGCTTTTAGATAAGCATTGGTTACACCACAATCATCCAGCTAGTATTAATGATCCTGATTTCCATAATGGTAAAGATGCGCATTTTTTCTCCTGGTATATTCATTTCTTGAAAGGATATTGGCATTGGAGACAGTTTAGCTCTTCTATTATTGTCATGATTCTCTTGAGTTACATATTTGACCTTGCTTTGATTAATGTAGGCTTATTTTGGGCATTACCTTTAGGTCTGAGTTCGTTACAGTTGTTTTATTTTGGGACTTTCCTACCTCATCGTCAACCATTAGGAGGATACAAAAATTTTCATCGAGCAAACAGTCTTAAATTGCCGATTTTTTGGTCGTTCTTAAGTTGTTACCATTTTAGTTACCACCGAGAACATCATGAATTTCCAGATGTTCCCTGGTGGCAGTTACCGCAACTTGAGTCTAAATAGTATTGATAGTATCTTATAATACAATTCTATCTCTAAAAATTGGTATTCCTATGATCAGATCAACCAAGACATTTAGAAATATAATTGCTGTTTTATTTTTCATCATTACTTTTCTATTAATTAGGCAAACTTCTGTTATGAATTCATCATTATCTTATTCCTTATTAACCGATCCTTTTTTACAGTTTCCCACAGAAACATCCGTTAAAGTAGTTTGGTTTACAGAGTTTTCTGGAGAAGAACATAAAATTTTTTATGGTAGTAATTTAGAAAATACTGTAACTGCTAATACAATTAAATTAAGTCGCACTAGAGAAGATGAAGCTTCTAAAATAATTCCCAAATATGAGCAAACAACGAGGAGAAATATCTGGCGACATGAAGGAGAAGTTACAGGGTTAAAACAGGGGGAGAGCATTAATTATCAAGTTATGAGTTTGGTTAAAAATAATGAAGTAAAAAGTAATATTTTTTCTCTTAATCCTTCTCCTAAAGCAGAAAAAAATCTCAAAATATTATTAACTTCTGATCATCAATCAATGCCAATGGTGGGGGCTAATTTACAAAAGGTTGTAGAAACAATTGGTAAAATTGATGCTATCTTTTTCGCTGGAGACTTAGTTAATATTCCTGATCGTGCTTCAGAATGGTTTGACGATCAACGAGGGTGTGCATTTTTTCCTTGTCTTCAAGGAAAAGGTAATTATCAGTTAGAAAAAGATGGTATTAAAACCGTATATCATGGAGGTGAGTTGATTCAAAATGCTCCTTTATTTCCTGCCATTGGTAATCATGAAGTTATGGGAAGATTTACAGAAAATAGTCGTTTATCTGAACAATTTATTGATGCGATTCCTGAAAAAGTTGCTAAAAAAGAATATTTAGAAAAACAAGCAGTTATTAATCCTGAAAATAATCATGAAATTGAAAAAGTTTGGCTAAAAAATAATTCTTTTAATACAGATACTTATGAAGATATTTTTTCTTTCCCCAATAATAGTCATTATTATGCTGTTACCTTTGGTGATATTCGTTTAGTGGTTTTACAAGTAACAAATATTTGGCGATCGCCTGGATTAAAAGATAATGTTAAAGGAAGATATCAAGAGTCAAAACGAGATTTGGAACGCCCTGAAAAATGGGGTTATGGTCAACATATTTTTGAAGCAATCAAAAAAGGAAGTCCCCAATATCAATGGTTAGAAAAAGAGTTAAATAGTGAAGCATTTAAACAAGCAAAATATAAAATAGTTATGTTTCATCATCCTGTTCATACTTTAGGGGGAAATATTGTTCCTCCCTACACCGATCCCTTAGAAAATATTGACTATAATGGGGATGGAAATATAACAGCAATAGGATATCAATATCCTAAAGAAAATGATTATATTATTAGGGATTTAATGCCATTATTAGAAACAGCTAAAGTTAACTTAGTATTCTATGGACATTCTCATTTATGGAACCGTTTTCTGAGTCCTAATGGTATTAATTTTCTAGAATCTTCTAATGTGGGTAACAGTTATGGCGCACATTTAGGAGAAAAGAAAAGACAAATACCCCCCAACTATTCTAAGTCAAACTATATTGAAATAGGCAACCCCAATGGACTAAAACCGATTGTACCTAATTTAGATCCATTGATAGATGAAAATAATAATCCTTTGCCTTATATTGCTAGTAATGATATTACAGTGTTTAGTATTTTAGACACAAAACAAGGAACTATAAGTAGTTATCGTTTTGATACCCGCCAACCTAATTCTAAAGTCATTAAATTTGACGAATTTACAATTTAATAGTATTTATCGGGTATTATTGCTTATTTGCCCTGATCCCCATTAGGCAAAGAGTTGAGTGATGGGGTTTTCTAAAAGGACATTTCTTGATATGCTAGGGAAAGGGTGATTTTTATAGAACGATTTACACAACCCTTATAGAGATTATCTTTTTGTGAATATAATTCATGAATTATCCCTATAGTTGTCACTAATTGATAACTTTTTTCTAAGATAATTTCGTTATTACATAAACAGTAACCCAGCCTTCTAGTATTTAAGAACCAGGATACTTATGCTAGATGGTTGAATATTCAAATGTCAAACGAATAGAATCTGTTTCTATCAACTACTCAACTATCAATAATGGTTAATTATGAATCGTTTTCTCTATGAAAAATCAATGAGTTATCAAGGATATTTAATTATTCCTTTTCTCTTTGCTAAAGTTGGCGGAGAGTTTATTTATTCTTATACTTTATTGTCAGCAGAAGGGTATGACGATGAGTTTCATAAGGCAAAAAACCCTACAGGAATGTGTTCTAATACATTAGGGGGTATTATAGAGATTGCTGAAAAACATCTTAATGAATATAGTCGGAATTTAAAAGAGGATAACTATTTTGAACAACGTTATACTTATCAGAATACATTAATTATTATTCATCAAGAAGGAAAACGATGTTTTTATGATCATTATCCTTCCCATGAACTAAGAAATATTGCTGCCCCTACTTTATTTCTCAATGCGGATGATTGTATTGACTGGATCAAAAAAAGATTAAGCCGTTATCCAGTTGTATAATGGTTAGGAAAAACTTGATATCTGCGGTTTTCTTTCCCTTGATAAAAAGCTTGATTCCCCCGCATAACTGTCAACCCAAATAATCAGGCAAATAGGAATGGGTTGTGTTTTTTAAATAACTCGGCCATAATAAGCGATCGCCTGTTGACTTTGCCAAGCCCACATTTGGTCCCCTAAAGAAAAATGCCACCATTCCCCAGGATGACGTAAAAAACCAGCTTCAGTCATAATCTGGTTCAAAAGTTCTCGTCTTTGATGGTAAACTTGTTCTGTTTTGTCATCACTGTGTGCATAATAGTTAGGATGCGATCGCTGGGATAATTCATCGATGATCCCACCCATATCTAATAATTGTCCCTGATTATCTCTTAAGGTAATATCAATAGCTGCGCCGGTACTATGAGGAGGTGGTGTGGCAATATCGTCGCTAGGAACTGCCCAAATTTGATAAACTTGCTGCCAAAGGGTATCTTGTTGAGACTGTGATAACTGTTCTAAAGTTAACCCTTTTTCCCGTAAAAGAGATTGATAGGTATAATCTACCATAAACTGTTGTACAGCAACGGGACGATAAGCATCAAAAATATGAATTTTCCATCCAGGTTGTTGTTGTTGTAAATAATCTTGTGCTTCTATGAAGGCGTTGAGCACTGGCGATCGTAAATAATAAGGGGATCTATTTTGATAGGAAGCTCCTAACTTTTGGTAAGGGTGAGGGGTTTCCACGGAAAACTGTTCTAAAGGGATAGGAATCAAGGGCTCTCCACAGTCTTCAATGGGTATATTTTGGTAAGGTTTCATGGGCTGATTCTGTAAAATTACTCGATGCTAACTTCATTAATCTTAAACAAAAATTGGCAGTTAATTTGCTAAAAATCAGTAGCTTTACCATTCCTTTATATAAAGAACCTATTTATACTAAAAATTATTAGAGACGTGAAAAAGTGGGATAGTATCAATGACTGTTAATATCATTTCTTCTGGAAATATCCAAGAAAATATTGAGGAAAAACGAAGTTTCTCTGCTACTTCTTGGCTAAAAGATAAAGTTACAGACTTTTTTAACCGAGAAATGATTCACCCTGATGTTATTTTAAAACATAATCAGGCCTTAGGGAAAAGCCAAACCTTACAGATTATGGCTCAAGCCTTAGAAAATAAAAAATTTAAGGAAAAGGATTTTATTTTATTACTACAAATTAAAAACAAATTTTCCGAAGGAGTGGGACAATATAGAGGAATCAAAAGTTATTTAAGGCTTTTTCAAGTAGCCATTGAAGCTAAAAATAGTTTTCTATCTATTGAACAAATTGAATTGCTTTATCGTAGTTCTAAACAACAGAGTTTTTATCAATTGGTTTTTGATTTACTTGATCAAAATGTATCCCAAGAAAAATTTTATCAACTCATTCATTATCAGTTAACGGAATTACTCCCCAAAATTAAAACTGAACAAGAGAAAAAAGCCTTAGAAAGTTATGTTTATGCCATCGATACCCTAACCCATAAAGATAATCTGGGACTTCAATTGTTGTATCTTTTTAAAAAATATCAGTTAACCAATTATTCTATTTTACAAAAGGTTTCAACGGTTGTTAATACCTTAAAAGAAAAAAATATCAAAAAAACAGATGATTTGCTTAAAATTGTTAAAAATAATCAAGAAATTTTTATGCAGTTAGGAAAAATAATAGAAATACCTGATTCTAAAAATGAACCCTCAACCTATGCAACCATGCTGCAATATATTATTTTACAAGCTAAATACGGTAAAATGTACTGTCAGTTTAATAAATTAGTTCAGGTGTTAGGAGATTGGAATAAGTTCTATAAAACCGTTGAATCCATCCGCCGACAATATTGTTGGAAGAAGTATCATCAACCTCAAGATTTTAAGACAAAATTAGTCATGCTTGATTTATACAAAAAGTATCACCATTATTGTTAAAAACTAAGCTGCAAAAAATAACAAAACTCTAGCATTAGACATCAAGTAGGTAGCAATAACCGTTGACCGAAAAAAAGGCTTCCAAGCCTCCTCTTTCAGGGGCATGAAAAGCGCTAGAGCGATGGCGAGGTAACCTCGCCATATCCAATGGACCAAGAGAAGAAGAATTTTGCTTATTTCAAGTCTCCAACTTGAGGTGGAGGTAATTCTAAATTCTAAATTCTACATTTTGGTTGACCTCTACATTAATTTTGTCAAAGGTTCTAGAATAGAGGATATTTAAGTTTAATGTATCTCTTTAGATGATCTCTAGCTTTCCCCAAACGAACTCAGTTAATTTATCACAAATTCGTCTAGAAATTCGTAATTTACAACCTAAATTAGTACAATGGCGACGTTATCTACATCAGCGTCCAGAATTAGGCTTCCAAGAAGAAATTACTGCTAACTTTATAGCTCAAACCTTAACCGAGATGGGCATTCCCCATCAAACAGGTATTGCTCAAACTGGTATTGTGGCCACCATAAAAAGTCCCCATCCAGGACCTGTTTTCGCCATTCGTGCAGACATGGATGCGTTACCCATCCATGAAGAGAATGAAGTCCCTTATCGTTCCCTCCACGAAGGAACGATGCACGCTTGTGGTCACGATGGCCATGTTACCATTGCTCTAGGAACGGCTGATTATCTCTGGCATCATCGTAATGAGTTCAAAGGAACTATAAAAATTATTTTCCAACCCGCCGAAGAAAGTCCAGGGGGTGCAAAACCGATGATAGAAGCAGGGGTTTTAAAAGAGCCTGATGTGGATGGGATTATCGGGTTACATCTGTGGAATAATTTACCCTTGGGAACGGTAGGAATCCGTAGCGGTCCGTTGATGGCTGCAGTGGAGTGTTTTCGTCTCAATATTTTCGGCAAAGGGGGGCATGGGGCAATGCCACATCAAACCGTTGATTCTGTGGTAGTCAGCGCACAAATTGTCAATGCTTTACAATCGATTGTTTCTCGTAATGTTAGTCCTCTCGATTCTGCGGTGGTAACAGTAGGGGAATTACAGGCAGGAACAGCATTAAATGTGATTGCAGATACCGCCAGAATGAGTGGCACTGTGCGTTATTTTAATCCTGAGTTTGAGGGTTATTTTGGTCAAAGAATTGAAGACATTATCAAGGGTATTTGTGAGGGTTATGGGGCTAATTATGAGTTAGATTATTGGCGATTGTATCCTCCTGTTATCAATGATGAAACGATGACTGAGTTGGTTAAATCTGTCGCTTTAGATGTGGTAGAAACACCAGCAGGAATTGAACCCACTTGTCAAACAATGGGAGGAGAAGATATGTCTTTCTTTTTGCAGGAAGTGCCAGGTTGTTACTTCTTTTTAGGCTCAGCTAATCAAGAAAAAGGGTTAGCCTATCCCCATCATCATCCTCGCTTTGATTTTGATGAGACGGTTTTATCATTGGGAGTAGAAATGTTTGTTGGTTGTATTGAAAAATTTTGTAATGGATATTAACGAAGTCAGAAGTTGTTTTTGAGACAGATATTTATTCCCCGTCTCAAAAACTACGGGTTACTTCTATTAAAATACCCCTAAAAGGACAGCAGTGGTAAATAGGATAAACGCAACCATAAGAATCATAAAGATTGTAAAATAAGGGGCATGGTTAACTTTCTCTAAATATTGATGTTTTTTACGATCTTCTTCACTTAAGGGCTTGAAATACATATCATGCATAATCTTTGCACTCCATTCTTTTTATTCAAAATGACATTTCTTCTTGGCTACAATAAAGAGTAAACGGGCTGATTATTTCCTTTTCTTTGTCACGGGAAACTTTATCAAATTGAATGTACACTGATTTTGATGTAAACTACAACCCGTTTACTTTTCTGCTAAAATGTCATCAAACTATGACTCAATTGTAACTCTACTTTTTGCTATTTGACATTAATATTTGTTACAAAAACAGCAATTCTCCAGAAATAACCACTAATGGGTGATAGACATCGCTGCCTCCAAATGTTTCCTTAACGTTGTTTCAGGCAAGGGACCTTGTAGATGACTCCAGGGTAAACATTGATCAGTTTTCCAGTCATGATGAACATAATAATCTAAAGGAGGTAATTGACCTTTTAATTCCTTAAAAGCCCGTTTATAACTTCCTAAAGAGTCTCCGTAATAACGAGTTAATTGTAATAGTTTACTTAGACGGCGATCGCCTCTAGAAATCAACGCTTGAATCACGGACCAATTATAACTTTCTGGACGAAATTCTATCCTGTTTTTTGCCAGTATTTTTTCTAAGTATTTTAGTCTTTTTTGAGCTAGTTTATTCACTCCTAACCATTGAAAAGGAGTATGAGATTTAGGAACAAAAGTGCTACAACCAAAAGTTAATCTTAATCCCGGTGCTGCTTTTTTGATGGATTCTAACATCAGTATTGTTTGTTCAATATCTTCTTCATTTTCTTCTGGTATTCCCACCATTCCATACAGTTTCAGATTTTTTAATCCCCCTGACTTAGCATTAATAGCAGCTTCAATAATTTCCTGATTCTCTAATTTTTTGTTAATAATTTTTCTGATTTTTTCTGAGCCGCTTTCCACAGCGATAGTAACCGATTTTGTCTGGCGATCGCTTAATATCTTTGCTAACTTCGCTGTTAATGTATTTGTTCTAACGGAAGCAATACTAACTCTTACATCTTCATATTTAGGTTGATATAAATAGTCTAATAAATGATTAAATTGAGGATGTTGAGTTACCGATGCCCCTAATAAACCAATGCGATTAGTTACTTTTAAACCCTTTTCAATTGCCGGGATTAAAGATGCTTCTAAACTTGCGTTTCTAAAAGGTAAAGTCAAGTAACTAGCTAAACAAAAACGACACATTTCTGGACAACTTCTCACCACTTCTACCATATAAATATTTTCCCAAGCAGCTTTTTCTGTTACTACTGTTGAAGCGGATAAAATATTGCCTCGATAGGTTTGTTTTTCAACGGTAGAAGGAATTTCATTATCCATACTTGTGATAGACTTAATATTACCATCGATACTCTCATAACTTACCTGATACAAACTAGGAACATAAACACCTGAAACTGTTCCTAACTGTTTTAATTTTGTTAAACGATTTTCATATCTTACTGTTTGATAACTTTTAATAAAATCATTAATTAAATTTTCACCATCTCCTAATAAAATTACGTCAAAAAAGTCAGCAAATGGTTCGGGGTTAGCGGTTAAAACTGGTCCGCCACCAAACACCAAAGGATGTTTATTATTTCTTTCCTTTGATGCAAAAGGAATATCTAAAGATTCTAAAATATTGAGAATATTAACATAATCCAATTCCCAAGAAAAAGAAAAGCCTAATAACTCAGGATTTTGGGGTAAATTTTCCTGGATATCAGTAAATAAGCGACTAACATTAACATCAGAACGAGTGGCAAACTTGGCCCAAATAATTTGATATCCTAAGCTAGTAATTCCTACATTATAATCATTAGGAAAAGCAAAAATTAAAGGAATAGCATCACTATCAGGGGAAATAGGATTAAATAATAAACGTTCCTGGTTAAATAAATTCATTAATGTTTAACCTATTTTCTTTTGATTCAATTGTAACTTTTTCTCTAATGTAAACACCACTGACAAACAATCCTTAAAATACTTTTGTTTTCTCCCTTCCATAACAAAAACCTCAAGTATCCTTAACTAATACCTTTGATGAAAGACTAACGTACTATACAGGAGAATTGAGTTTTCGTGATTTGACTCCCATCTTTACATAAGATGAGATAATGTTACAAATCTTTATTAAATTTCTGTTATCGTGTAAACTACTCAAAGATCAATGACAATATCGATTAAGGAGCAAGAAACAGCCATGCAGTCGGCACAGACGCTGCAAACAGTCCCTAGAGAGTTTCTCAAACCCCCAGGAGGGTTTAACCCCAACGTGGTGATGTTTTTTACCGCTTTATCCCTCATTTCTTGTTCTATTAGCGGTTATTGGTTGTGGGAGTGGCCAAGCTGGATCTGCTTCGTCTGTAGCGTTCTTGCTCTGCACTTATCAGGTACAGTCATTCATGACGCTTCTCATAACGCAGCCCATAGTAACCGAGTCATCAACTCTATTTTAGGTCATGGTAGTGCCTTAATGCTAGGGTTTGCCTTTCCCGTATTTACCAGAGTTCACTTACAACACCATGCTCATGTTAATGATCCTGATAACGATCCCGATCATTTTGTATCAACTGGGGGTCCATTGTGGATGATTGCGGCACGCTTTTTCTACCATGAAATATTCTTTTTTAAACGTCGTTTGTGGAAAAAATATGAACTCTTAGAGTGGTTTTTGAGTCGTTTATTTTTATTTACTGTTGTTTTTCTAGGTATTAACTATGGGTTTATTGGTTATGTGATGAACTTCTGGTTTGTTCCTGCATTAGTGGTTGGGGTTGCCTTAGGTCTATTTTTTGACTATTTACCCCATCGTCCTTTTGAAGAACGAGATCGCTGGAAAAATGCCAGAGTTTATCCTAGTTTTGTCCTTAACTTCTTAATTTTTGGACAGAACTATCATTTAATCCATCACTTATGGCCATCAATTCCCTGGTATAAATATAGGCCAGCTTATCACGCAACTAAACCCTTATTAGATGCTAAAGGATGTGATCAATCTTTGGGTTTATTGCAAGGTAAAAATCTTTGGAATTTCCTCTATGATGTCTTTTTAGGAATTCGTTTTCATAATCATCATAAGAAATCTACCTAAAATAGAATGAAGAATGTAGAACTTAATTATTTCTACGTTTTTCATTTTTAACTGTGATGAATTGTTAGGAACTTAACCCAGGCAAAAATTTGTTGTATAATTAAAGGCTGTGGCAAAAAAATCAAGAAAGGAAAATTAAATCATGGCTAAACGAGTCCAAGTCGTATTGAATGAATCTATTCGTAAATTAGGGGAAAATGGTGATTTAGTAGAAGTTGCCCCAGGATATGCTAGAAATTATCTACTTCCTAAAAAATTAGCCATTCTTGCTACTCCAGGTATTCTTAAGCAGGTTGAACAACGCAGAGAAAAAGAAAGACAGAGACTTCTAGCCGAAAAACAAGAAGCCCAAGCCCAAAAAACAGCCCTGGAAACCATTAGACGCTTCACCATTCGTAAGCAAGTTGGGGAAGGAGAGGATATTTTTGGAACCGTTACCACTCAGGAAGTTGCCGATGCCATCCAAGCGGCTACCAACCAGGAAGTCGATCGTCGTGGTATTACAGTACCCGAAATTAGTCAAACTGGTTTCTATGAAGCCACTGTTAAACTTCATTCCGAAGTCACCGCAACCATTGAAATACAAGTTGCACCCCTTTAAAAATCACTAAAAATATCTAATTGTTCGATTAATTCTCCTGTATTCTTTTTCTCCTTGGCGGGGTTAACTTGTTGGATGCCTTGGCGTAATCCCAAGGCAATTTTGCTATGTTTTTCGATATGATCCATCACTTGTTTAGCCCGACTAATAACAGAAGGGGGTAAACCTGCTAATCTTCCCGCTTCAATTCCATAAGATTTATCCGCTCCACCAGGTTGTACCTGATGCAAAAAAACAATTTTATCCGGCAACTCCTTCACCGTTACCTGATAGTTTGCCACATTATCTAAAATCGAAGAAAGTTCATTTAATTCGTGATAATGAGTAGCAAAAATTGTCCGAGATTTTATTTCCGTTGCCAAATATTCTGCCACTGACCAAGCAATCGAAATTCCATCAAAAGTTGCCGTTCCCCTACCAATTTCATCCAACAAAACTAAAGACTTTTCCGTAGCATGATTCAAAATATTTGCCGTCTCATTCATCTCCACCATAAAAGTTGATTGACCAGTTGCTAAATCATCCACAGCTCCCACACGAGTAAATATCCGATCGCTCAACCCTAAAACAGCAGAACTTGCCGGAACAAAACTACCAGTTTGTGCCATTAATTGAATCAATCCTACCTGTCGTAAATAACAACTCTTACCACTAGCATTCGGACCAGTTAATATTATTAAATCCGGCGCAGAATCAGCAGTAATTCCCTCATCATTTTCCTCTAAATTTTTACTTCCCAATATGGCAGTATTCGGTACAAAAAAACCAGCAGGTAAATATTTTTCCACCACCGGATGCCGACCTTCAATAATTTTCAATTCTCGACTATCAACCATAGTCGGACGAACATAATTTTGATAAACCGCCACCTCTGCTAAACCACACAAAACATCAATGGCTGCCACAGCACGAGAGATATTTCTAATTTCCTCAGCGTGTTCCCCTATCTCATTTCTCAAAGCAACAAAAATATCATATTCCAATTGATTCAAATCATCCCGCGCCGTCAAAATTCTCACTTCCCTTTCCTTTAATTCCTCAGTAATATAACGCTCCTCATTAGTCAAAGTTTGCTTGCGAGTATAATCATCCGGCGCCAAATCCGCCTTAGATTTAGAAATACTAATGTAATAACCAAAAGCCTTATTATAACCAACCTTTAAATTAGCAATTCCCGTCCTTTCTCTCTCCGTAACTTCCAAATTAGCAATCCATTGTTGGTCTTCTTCAGCTAACTCCTTCATCTCATCTAATTGTGGATTTACACCAGAGCGAATTAATCCACCTTCCTTTAAATGTTGAGGAGGAGATTCAACTAAAAAAGCATGAATTTTATTACCCAATTCTTGTAAAATTGGAGGTAGACTTTGCAACACTTTTAAATAAGGAGAATTACCCTCAGAAGCTAAAGCAGAAAGTTCCGGAAGTTTAGTCAAAGAATCAGCTAAAAAAACTAAATCTCTAGCATTAGCAGTACCAGCACCAGTCCGCCCCGTCAAACGTTCCAAATCATAAATTTGACGCAATATTCTTTGGATATCTTGACGCAAATCATTATTTTTTATCAGTTCGTCAATAGTGTCATGTCTAGCACGAATACCCTTCAAATTCAGAAGTGGTTGCACTAACCACCGCCGTAAAGCACGACCCCCCATCGCAGTGCTAGTCTTGTCGATCGCCGACAATAACGAACCATGATAACTACCATCCCTAACCGTTTGCGTAATTTCCAAATTCCGGCGACTCTGGTGATCGAGAATCAAAAAATCTGCCAAAGTATAACTACGCAGACGTTGTAGCGGAACTTGATTTTCCTTTTGAGTTTCCTCCAGATATTCCAACAACCCCCCCGCTGCTCGCACACCCAACGGAATATGTTCGCAACCAATACCCTCCAAAGATGTCAGTTGAAACTTGAGCAACAGTCTTTCCTTTGCTTCCCCCAGAGTAAAAGGTTGTTGCGGACGCAGAGAATAACAAAAAGAATTAGGCAAACATTCTGGAAGATGGTCTGACTTTTCTCCCGGTCGTAACATAAAACCAATATCAGGTGCATTAGTAGGAAATAGCACTTCCGAAGGTTGCAAACGCATTAATTCTTGAGTCAGTTGCTCTAAACCTTGAGTTTGAGTAGTCAGAAATTCGCCAGTAGAAATATCAGTGTAAGCAAGACCCCAATGACTTTTAGCAATGACTACTGCTGCCAAATAATTATTGTAGCGAGGTTTAAGCATTCCGTCATCAGTAAGAGTACCGGGAGTAAGAATACGAGTAATTTCACGTTTAACTTGACGATTTTCTTTAGCAGCAATAGCAGAATCTTCTACTTGGTCGCAAACGACCACCGCATAACCTTTTTCTACTAATATCGCTGCATATTTTTCCACAGCATGGTGAGGAACTCCAGTCATAGGAACCCTACCAATTTCCTTACCAGCGTGTTTACTCGTCTGTACTAATTCTAATGCTTGCGCGATCGTCACAGCATCCTGAAAAAAACATTCAAAAAAATCACCTACTCGAAACAATAAAAGAGCGTGGGGATATTGTTGCTTAACTTCCACATAACGCTGCATCATTTCTGACAGTTTGCTAATGTCAAGTTGACTGTAATCTGCGTTAGGAGGAAGAGAATCTTCAGCTTGATTTTGTTTAGCTTTTAATGATTTTTTAGTAGATGTAGAAGCGGAATATTTCATAGATAATTAATAGGTTATTTAATGTTATTTAATATTATATCTATCATCCAGTCTCAAAGCAATTATCTGTAACTTAGCCAAGATGAATCCTTATCCTAAGCTGTGCTTCAACTGATATAAATGACTATAAAATTTTATAAAGTCTTGAGGATATTTAATATGACTTATATTATGTTCGGATCATAATACAAATTTTCAAAAATAATGTTACAAATAATCAGAAAAGTTCAAATAATTTAATCAGATGTGTCTTTAGATTAAAAATGGATATTCAAGCCAATAATCGTCCTCTTGAAGTGGTTAGGAAGGCATCTCAACCTGACTTTCCGGTAAGTTGGCACTACTCTATTGGAAGGACACCGTTGTACGGTGATTAGTTAAAAAAAGCGATAAATTGTCCGATATCAAATATTATCAATGCACTGAATATTGGTTTAAATATTATATTAATTAGATTTTCTAGTTCATAAATAGGGAAAAACGATACTACAATAAGTTCAGTTTCTTCATCATTTAAGACTTTTTTAATTTCAGTATTAACAGTAAAGTGTGATATTTCATCTATTTGAAATTCATATCTTCTCCCTTGTTCTTTTATGACAATATCTAATAACAATTCTTTAGTTAATGAACTATCGAAATTAGAGGGATAACTAGATAATAGCTTACCATTTTTATTAATTACTATAAACGATGATGGTAATTTAGTATGATTTGCTATTTCCTTATATTTCTTAAGAGATGAATCTATAGTTAATTTGTCATCTTCTAAAAACAGAAAATCTTCAAAAACTAATAAATCTGCAATATATGAATTTTCTACTAATAAAGCATCAGCGTATTTATCTTCTACATAGAAATCTCAACCCAAGCGAATAAATCCTGATAATAGAAGTCCTGATCAAAAAATTAAAATAAAATTAATAAATACTACTTTTTTTAAAAAACTCATTTTATTTTCCTAGAAACTTACTCAGAGAAGAGTAATGTGGTAGTTAGCGCGAAGCTGTCACGCGAGGGCAATAAGCGAAATGAAAGCCTTACTCATAAGGCATTTCAGAAACTGCTCTTTTCGCTCCGAGCGTCCAATCATACCATTTCTCCAAAACTTTTATACATTTGATTGAGTAGGGGAGTGGGGGAGAAGTCAAAATTAAGAATAATTAACTTTAACTTACCTAAAATCAGCAAAAAAGTTATTCTACTAAAGTAATTACTTAATAACTGAAGTTTTAATTAAGTATAGCATTAATGCATGGGAATTGGTATTAGTTATTGCATAATTTTAGCAGTTCCTGCAATATTAGACATTTAAGTGAATCCCTGATAATAGCTCACGCATCAGATATGATGATCCTTTCGCAGGCTTTGGCTCAAAAGTGTGAGTGAGAATTCACTCGCACTGAAAGCTCCAATAATCTCACTTATTGCCCCTGGTAACAGCTTTGCTATATTTACCCCTATAAGTGATAAAAAAATTGTTGTTTGTAGTAGGGCTTGAGCAACATTAAACATCTATCTTTTTGATCGATTAATACTATGAGCTTTGATTATATATTATTTTATTTAACCGGACATGATATTATCCAGAAACCTGACTTCTTCACAAGTTCTAACAAACAACAAAAAAGAGGTCTGTTGACCTCTCTCTAGTTACTATTTTTTAAAATCGTAATTTAAAGTAACCCAGTATTTACCCCTTGTTTACCAGTAGCCAACTCTACCTTAACAATTTTGCCACCCATTTTCATAATTCTTTGCTGTTCCCGAAACCAGCTATCATAAGG
>JASJEA010000005.1 GCA_030064935.1 Crocosphaera sp.
AGCGTTGTGAAGGTGCGTTTTTAACCACCTTCACAACATCTGCTTAGAATCCTTTGTGTTTCAACCAAAGGAGATGTCAAAGCGTCAGCTTAACGGTGGGAGTGTCAACAGAACAATAATCATATTATTTCCCCTTCTTTACCCCGCTTTTTAAGATGATTCCTTACTATCTAGAGCTTATCTACCTCCTTGGCTCGGAATAACAATTAATAAAGAAAAAAATACCCTAAAAAGGATATTTTTCAATGAAAATGTTTTTTTCGAGGAGTTATGACATCAAACCTTGATGATTCCCCTTGAGGACTATGCTTATGGTGATAGTCCTCTTTATAATCATACCAAATCTGCCTTTCAATAAAGCGTCTTAGAACACATTATGGGGCAGATAGTTGCTCCTAACCCTGAAAAAGCCCCACAGAAAGCGATATAGCCCCACTTGCGGAGCCATACAGCTAATTGGAGTCTAGACACCTGAGTTCGATTTAAGGAAATCTGAAGACAACTTACTCAAATTAGCAGTCTCAAACCCTCATTGTCTCGTTTAAAAACTCATAGCTGGGAACTCACGTTAGCCACCAGCAACTGCCGGAACAATACTCACTTCATCTCCATCATTTAAAGCGGTTGCGGTATCGCTTAAAAAGCGAATATCTTCACTATTCACATAAAAATTCAAGAAGCGACGAGGGACACCATTTTCGTCGCATAAACGCTCCTTAATACCAGGAAACTCCTTGTCCAAGGTTTCAATTAACTCAGCCACATCACCAGCACTACATTCTAAGGTAGCTTGATTGTTGGTGTGCTTTTGCAAAGGAGTGGGAATTAATACTTTTACAACCATAGTTATCCAAAAATGAACCAATTATCAATAATGATGGCTAAAAATTGCCAAAAAAACAGCCGTCAAGGATACAAGAAGGGAAACCCTGACGGCTTTAAGGGGGACTAAACGAGAACTTCTTGCCAATCTAGACGATCTAAGGTGCGAGAACGTTCCAATGCACGCTCAAAACTATCCAACTTAGGCTCAATGAGTAAAGGTTGACCAATGTACTCTTGTACTGCTTCCTGGGTTTTCAGTCCATTTCCAGTGATGTAAACCACAGTGGTTTCATCAGCATCAATTTTACCCTCTTCTACCAACTTCTTGAGAACAGCAATGGTAGTTCCTCCAGCAGTTTCGGTAAAGATGCCTTCGGTTTCAGCTAATAACTTAATCCCTTCAACAATCTCAGCATCGGTCACACTTTCAATATTACCATTGGTCTTACGAGCAATATCTAAAGCGTAGTAACCGTCTGCGGGGTTGCCAATGGCAATAGACTTAGCGATGGTATTGGGTTTGACAGGGGTAACAAAGTCCCGCCCTTCCCTGAAAGCACTGGCAATGGGGGAACAGCCTTCTGCTTGTGCGCCACTGAAACGCACGGCTTTATCTTCCACTAACCCGGTTTTGATGAACTCTTGGAACCCTTTGTAAATCTTGGTATAAAGGGAACCGGATGCTAAAGGTGCAACCACATGATCCGGTAATTTCCAGCCCAACTGTTCGGCAACTTCAAACCCTAATGTCTTGGAACCCTCAGAATAGTAAGGACGTAAATTGATGTTAACAAAGCCCCAACCGTAAGTGTTACCTACTTCACAACAGAGACGGTTGACTTGATCGTAGTTACCCTGAACTGCCATTACAGTAGGATTGTAAACGAGAGTTCCCAACACTTTCCCTGCTTCTAAATCGGAGGGAATGAACACACAACAATCTAATCCTGCATGGGCAGCGATCGCTGCTGTGGAATTGGCTAAATTCCCGGTACTAGCGCAGGAAACGGTGGTAAACCCTAATTCTCTAGCACGGGTTAAGGCGACGGAAACTACTCTATCTTTAAAACTTAGGGTGGGCATATTCACCGCATCGTTTTTGATGTAAAGATTTTTAAGACCCAGGCGACGGGCGAGACGAGTAGATTTAACGAGGGGAGTCATCCCTGTGCCAACATCGATAGGATTTTCGCTTTCTACAGGCAAAAATGCTTTATAACGCCAGATAGAATTGGGGCCAGCTTCTATAGTGGCACGACTTACTTGGTTTCTAATCGCCTCATAATCGTAGGCCACTTCCAACGGAGAAAAGGTTTCTTCGCAAACATGAAGGGCTTTGAGGGGATATTTAACCCCACCTTCTTTAGAAACAAGGTGAGTGAACGTGGGTGCAAAGCCTGGTGTTGTTTGGGTTTGAGTTGCCTGGGTCATAGTTGGGTACTGAGTAACATTTTCGTCAATCTTTTTGGATAGTAACACGGGTAAAAATCCTCGTCAAACATACCCGACTAAATTAGTCGGGATTAATTTTTCCGTATTTTTTGGCATACTAGCTCTGTAGTGTTCAAAGGGTTAATACCGTTGGAGAAAAACCCCTGGATTAAGTTTCCACCACTGAATGATCAAGCCAAGTATCGTTTATTCTGTTTTCCCTATGCTGGGGGGGGAAGCAACATTTTTCGTCGGTGGCCAACTCAGTTATCGAAAATGGTTGAAGTGTGCAGTATTAGATTACCTGGAAGAGAACGGAGAATCCGAGAAACATCGATTACAAACCTTGATTGTCTACTCGAAACCATGACTCCTTATTTGCTTCCTTATTTGGATAAACCCTTTGCCTTTTTTGGTCATAGTATGGGAGCATTAATCAGTTTTGAATTAGCTCGTTATTTATTTAAAAATCAAGGTTTATGTCCTTTTCATTTGTTTATTTCAGCTTATCGATATCCTAAAATCAAAAAGAGTCAACCTCCCATGTCTAATCTACCTGAATCTCTTTTTATTGAAGAGATTCGTCGTCTTAATGGAACCCCTCAAGCCGTATTGGAAGAAGAAGAATTGATGAAAATATTAGTGCCGATTTTAAGGGCTGATTTTTCCATTTTAGAAACCTATGTCTATCAAGATTATCATCCATTAAATTGTCCGATTACTGTTTTTGGTGGATTAGAAGATAAAAGGATAACTAAAGAAGAACTAGAGGCATGGAGTGAAGGAACCCAGGTATCTTGTTCACTTAATATGTTTCCAGGTGATCACTTTTTTATTAATTCACAAGCATCTAATATGTTACCGATTATTGACCAGGCTTTTCGAGGATTAAACTAAATTTAGACTAAGATTTAACCCTTATTGAGAAAAGACACGGCGAATCAGAATCAAGTCACCGTGTGTTTTTCTATCTTCTAGTAGCCTGAGTTCGACATAAGGACATCCGAGGACAACTTACTAAAATCAGCAGTATAAAAGCCTCATTGTCTCGTTTAAAAAATCATGAATCCGAACTCACTAAGGCAGCCCAGTTTCAAATTTGGCGTTTTATCTTCAAAGACCAATGATTGAGTTTGCCAAGGTCTAACCCAGCTACATCAGCAACCATTAGCTTCCAGTTTCCTTGAGTCGATTCTCCTATCAATTGTTGTAAACCAGGTGTGGTTTGGAGTGTATAATCCTTAATAAGATTATCCTCTGAACCGCCACTGCGACTGTGTAAATCAACTTTTGTGTTTTGAGGAGAAATCAAGGAGACGATTAAATCACCGATATAGGTATGGGTGAGATCAACAGACACCTCAATATCTTGCACCTGCCCCGACGTATGACTGATTAAAGTACGTTGAATACCCGTAGGATTATGGTCAGGAATTCTTACCCCAGGAGACTCTTCCAACAAAATCACATCTCCCTCTCCCGCAATTCCTTTAACCTCGATTTCCCAACGATTCAAACGTCCATAATCAATTCGGGCTAAGTCTTGAACTTGTAATATCCATTCTCCACTCAGAGATTGACCCATCAAATTACGCAACTCTGGGGTTGAGGTGAAGTCAAAAGTATATTTGAGATCGTCGGCTCGGCCTCCTTGTCGATTATGCAACACCACTGCAGTTCCGGATGGGGCTAATAAGGTGACCCGCAAATCGCCCCGATAGGTATGAGTAATATCAACACTGACCTTGATTGAGGAAATTCTGGCGGATTCTGTGAACCCGATGACATCACGAATGCCAACTGGACTATTATCGGGAATGTCTTTTGCCGGACCAGAAGCTCTCTTAAAGATATCCCCTTTAAGGTTTTGTGCCGCCAAAACAGCTTGAGCCGCATCAATTCGGCCATATCCATATTGCTGGCTCCATCCATCAGCATTGTACTGACCATTAACGGGGTCAATCTTAATCGCTGTTTCTCGCAAGATATTTCTCACCTCAGCCGCACTCAGGGATGGATTGACACTAAGCATTAATGCAGCGACTCCTGCCGCCAGAGGGGTAGCTGCTGATGTGCCACTGAAACCACTGTCATCTTCCGCTTCGCAATAATCACCTAATGCCCCAGCATTTTTGTTATAGCCATTACTCCCTTGAATATCAGTGGTTTCAATTCTTCGGGTTCCACCACCACTGGGGGCAACAAAATCAATTCCTTGACCATAACTGCTGTAGAATGCGCGACGATCTTGATTGGTACTAGCACCAACTGCAATGGTTTCTGCCATGCTGGCAGGGTAATAGATAGGTGTTACACCATCATTGCCCGTTGCACAAAACACAGGGATGCCTTTACCATTTCTGCCACTACTAATCACTTTTCTGATGGCGGCCGAAAGGGTATTATTCGGTGAAATGCTCCAAGAACAAGAAATAATATCTCCATGTTCAGCAGCCCATTCAAAGGTTTGCGCCCATGTTTCCCAGGTATGGGCCCCAGCAGCACGCAAGGGGATAATTTTGCAGTTGGGGGCAATTCCAACCACCCCTTGACCATTTTGAGCGGCGGCTACAATCCCAGCACAGGCTGTGCCATGAGGTCCCGATGGATTAGAGGCATCATCATCGTTATTATCAAAGTCCCAACCTGGGCCGATATTAGCTTTTAGATCGGGGTGATTAATATCGACACCACTATCGTGGATCACAACTCGAATATCAGGCGCACCCTTACTAACTTCCCATGCGTTTAATGCTTTAACATCTGCTCCTACAACGCCGCCACCTTGACCGGTGTTATTGAGATGCCATTCATCGGTGAATTTTTGATCCGTTGGGGCTGCTACTGCCATGAAAACTGCATTCTGTAGAGCATTGGGTTCGGCAAATTCAACCCCTGGTTCGGCCGCCAAATCGTTAGCAATTGTTAGGGGCGCATCCCCGTCTCGATCTAAAACACGAATCCGCCAGATATCACTGGTATCATCCAAAATAACGGTGTTGTAGTTTTCACATAATTGGCGGCGATTTTCACGACTAACAGATCCTTCAAAGCGCACCAAGACTTCATCGGTTAAGATGAATTCGAGGCCATTCGGGTCAAGAAAAGCACTCCTTACGCTGTATACATCTTCATCATGGCGAACTTCCTCTAGTTTGGCGGAATCCCCTCGCAGCACGACAAAATTAGCAGGTACTTCTGTGTTCATCCCTAGCCGACTAGAGCTTGCGAGCCTGGTAGCTACATGGTTTAGATTATGATTTCTTTCAGGTGTCACTAATCCCACTGTCTTTAGGGGTTTTAGGGGAACTTTCTGGCCATCTACTGTATAAAACATTTGTTTTTCCATGACAATTTCTCCCAAAATTGCTGCACATTAATGTTGCTGGACACAATGACATTCATCTTGTAGATTAAAGATTGTCGATTGGATAGTAATCAGCCCTTTGCCCAATGTTTGAGCAGAACAATCCGTTTTTAGTCACTCAAGTAATCGGAATTGAATTGCAATCAGTCACGCCATCTCTTTTCCTCCTCAAAGACGCAACCCGACACTGTATTTAGCCTATCGACTACATATCTAGCAAAATCAAAGCCCTGCCCTCTAGACAGGAACCCAAACTAGATATCCAGGATTCTCTCCTATGGACAACCCATCACAGGATGATTTTGTTTATTCTTAAGCGTGTATTATCATTTAACTCGAACCAACTTCATTATCGTCTAAATTTTTTAAGATCACTCTTAATTGTTAAGGATCTTTACAATGGCAGCATTAAAACATGAAGGTCACTAATGACAAAAAAACCTAGTTTATTTTATTTTAATGATGGCAAAGGCAGAGCAGAACTAATTCGGCTTATTTTTGTCTGTGGTAAAATTCCCTTTAATGATCAAAGAGTCTCTGTTTCTGAATATATTTCAATGCGAGATCAAGGAAAGCTACCCTTTGAGCAATTTCCTATTCTCATCGTAGGTGATCAGAGCATCAGTCAATCTTGTGCTATTGCTCGTTATGCTGCTAGGATGTCTGGCTTATACCCATCAGGTGATATCGAAGCTGCTTTATCCGATATGGTGGTTGATGCTTGGCGAGACTTATTAGACTTATTTTATGACTGTTATGTTGATCGAGTAACTAAAGAGGGAAAGTTGGTAATGACGATGCGCTCTGAGGGAGAAAAAGTAGAAAAACTTAATCGATTTTTTAAAATTATTTTTCCCGTACATCTTAATACCTTTGAACAAATGATTTCTAATAATAGTAATTCTTCCTTTTTGATTACAAATTCAATCACTTGGGCAGATTTAGCTATCTTTGATTTATTAGATACATTAGACCCCTATGCTTCCCATTGGACTGATGAATCAACCTTATATTATGTTAAAGAACCATTTGGACCTTTTGAACCTCCTCAAGATTTGTTTAAAGATTATCCTCAATTAGAAGCATTGAAAAAAATCATTAGTGAAATACCACAAATTTCTGCTTGGCTTTTGAGAGAAAAGTCCAACTAATCAAAGATTAGTTGAAACTGCTAAAATTTTTAAAATTATAAATCATTGATAACTATGTTAGCTTAAACTGAAAGAGTCTATCTATTAGGATATAACTGATGAATGCACTTTCAATTCCGACTTGGATGGTTCATGTTTCTAGTGTTATTGAGTGGACAGTTGCTATTTTATTTGTCTGGATATTTGCTGAAGCGAGTCATAAATTATATTGGCGATCGCTTTCCTGGGGAATGTTACCCGCTTTAGTCAGTGCTATGTGTGCTTGTACATGGCATTTTTTTGATAACTCACCCTCATTAAATTGGTTAGTCACCTTACAAGCTTCTTTAACTGTTGTTGGTAATTGCACCCTTTGTTTAGCAGCTTGGTGGATTTTTCGCTCATCTAACAACTTAGTAGCTGAAAATAAGAGTAAAACAGAATAAATAAAGGAAAATATCAATGAAGACATCGAAAATCGGAAGAGTGCCTATTTTTGATCCTGGCTGGGACTACTTTTATGGAAATACCAGAGGATTGGATTTGTACCATTTGTGGAGCAGTCAAAAAACTGTTTGTACCTTATGAACAACCAGCAGCAGCCGATTCAAGAAGTCAGAAGTCAGAAGTGTGAAGTCAATCAGAATGTAGAATTTAGAATTACCTCGACCTCAAGTTGGAGGCTTGAAACAAGGAAAATTCCTCTTCTGTTGGTCGATTTAATATGGCGAGGTTTCCTCGCCATCCCTCGACAGCTTTTCATCACCTTGAAAGAGGAGGATTGGAACCCTTTTTTTCGGTCAGAAGTTTCAATGTCGAAAAGCTTTTGAAGCAATCATAGTGCTTTTCGACCCATTATTTTCTCTAAAAAGTTGATTGTTCTCTATTATTAAAATTTATGAAGTACAAATGGCTCTTAATCATAATCTTATGGGGGATGGGATGGGGGTTGAGTGGTTGTGGAGGAGGAGAAATAAAAAATAAAAATACAGAATTAGGGATTATTGTAAATAAATCAGACCCATTAAGTGTAAAAATTGCCAAATATTATCAGAAAAAGCGTAAAATACCCGATAAATATCTGATTGAAGTAAATTTTGATCCTAATAAGACCACCTTATCGATGGAGGAGTTTGAGCGGATTAAAACAGAAGTTGACAGGTTAACTCCCCCCGATGTTCAAGGATATGGGTTAACTTGGGCGAAACCTTATCGAGTGGATTGTATGTCCATTACCAGTGCTTTTGCGATGGGATTTGATCAGCATCACTGCGCTAAAGGATGCGTTGCTACTCAAGCCAATCCCTATTTTAATAGTAAAAGTTCTCGGCCGTATTCTGATTTTGGGATTCGTCCGACTATGGCCATTGCTGCGAGAAGTTTTGAGGAGGCAAAAGCATTGATTGATCGCGGTGTAGCCTCAGATAATAGTCATCCTCAAGGAACGGCGTATTTAATGAATACTGAGGATAAAGCCCGAAATGTCCGTTCGGCATTTTACCCGATGATCATGGAAAAATTAGCCTCAAAAATTCCCATTAAAATAATTAAAGGTGAGATTTTAAAAGACAAAAAAGATATTCTGTTTTATTTTACGGGAGTGGCTAAAGTCAAAGAACTAGAAACTAATACTTTTCTACCTGGGGGACTAGGAGATCATCTGACTTCTTTTGGAGGGAAATTAACAGATAGTGGTCAAATGAGTAGTTTAGAGTGGTTAAAAGCAGGGGCAACAGGAAGTTATGGAACGGTGGTAGAACCTTGTAATTTTCCCCAAAAATTTCCTCAACCGGGGGTGGTTATGTATCATTATTTACAAGGAGATAATTTATTAAATGCCTATTGGAAAAGTGTAGCTTGGGTGGGTCAAGGGATTTTTATTGGCGAACCTTTAGCTCGTCCTTTTGGGAAGTCAAATCATGAATAATTGGCATTATTAGTTCTGAAAAAAACTTTGGGATCTTAATAATGTTAAACTGTTCAACTCTATGAATTATGAAAATGCAATTTATGCAGTTTAATTTAGTCCCAATAGTCAAATAATTGCTGCTGTAAGAAAAGATGGAAAAAAATGAACTAGAATTATTTTGAAGTGGCTCAAACTACATTTTCAACTACCTCTAATCCTCTCGAACCCTACCCAACATTAAATTATGACTAAAAAGAAAGTTAGAAAATTGAGTAATTCCCCTTTTCGATATCCTGGGGGTAAGTTTTATGCTCGGAAATTAATCTTACCTTGTATTCCTAAACATCATAAATATTGTGAACCTTTTGTCGGTGGAGGATCTATCTTTTTTGCTAAATCTAATGCTAAAGTTAACATATTAAATGATAAAGATTCAGAGCTAGTTAATACCTATATTCAAATCAGAGATCATGTCGAAGATTTAATCAAACTATTAGATGGAATCCCTGCAAGTAAAGAACTTCATAGATATTATAAATTAGATTACTCCCCGTCTAATGATTTAGAAAAAGCAATGAGATGGTTTTATTTGAATAGGACTTCCTATTCAGGAATTATGAAACAAGCTAATTGTTATTGGGGATATGGGGAAAAGTATTCTATGCGTCCTGAAAATTGGCCAAAACATTTAAGAACAACCTCTGAAAGATTAAAATCAGTTCAGTTTTTATGCCTAGATTTTGAAGAAGTTATCGAGTATCTTGATCAAGGTTTTTTTCTATTTATTGATCCTCCTTATTTTGGTGCAGATCAAGATAAATTTTATTCCTGTAGTTTTAATTTGGAAGATCATTATCGCTTAAACAAAGTTTTAGAAAAAAATGCTGCAAAGTTTAAGTTTTTAATTACCTATGATAATGTTCCTCAGATCAGAGAAATGTATCAATGGTGTACATCAATTCAAGATAATCAATGGAATTATACAATTAGTCGAACCGATGATCAAAAAAATAATAGAAAGCTTGCTGATGGTTATAAAAGTAACCGTTATAAAGGTAAAGAGGTTTTTATTACTAATTATGATATCAATGAAGTTTCTGGGGTTGAACCCTTAGCATTTACTAAACAATTATCATTATTCTAATCACTTAAAAGTTGTTGAAACTTTTCTGTTTCTATCCAAGTTTTTCTTACTTGACCAGTTTTTTTATCAAAATAAATATAAGGATAGTTTGGAATAAAACCACAGTTATTCTGATTTTTGCATTTTTTTCGGCTACACCTTACATTATTATTTTCATAAACAGCTAAATCTTTGCTTCTAGCAATATATGTTTTATAAAATGCTTCTTCTTGGTTTTTACTCCGAGAAGTTCTAGAAAATCTTGAGCTTTTTGAGAGGGAGACCAATAATATAGCCCCGTTTCTTTTTCAGTTTCATAAAAAGCATTAGCTATTGAGGTTATGACAAAATCAAAATCATTGACTAAATATTGATCATTATGAATTATTAATATTTCTTTATTCATACCTATTTCGTTGGCTTTTCTTGCTGCTGCTATCTCTCCTAATGTTCTTGATCTCATACATTTGACTCGAATGGAAACTAAACTATCATTTTCTTTGACCTTATCTCTAAAACTACCTTTTGCAGAAAGTTTACATTCAAGGGCATATTTCTGATTACTAATTAAGTGATGTAATTCAACATCTATATCTTTAATTGATGATTGTGCATTTAATTTAGGATTTGATACTTGATATTTATTTTTAGGCAAAATCTTTCTAATTATATTGCAAGCAGTAAATTCAAATGCTTTTTCCCTTAACATAGGAATGACTTTTGGATCATTGATTGTATCTGCAAGGGTCTCAATTTCTAAATTATACTGGCTACAAACTGAGTATAAGTTTTGCAGCCATTCGTAGGGTAAAAAGCTTAGTTTTATATCTAAATGAGTTAATAATTGAATAAAAGTTTCTAGTGATGGACTTCTTTTCCCACTCTCAAGAAAACTAATATAGGTTCTATCAACATTAAGCAATTCAGCAAGCTGTTCTTGTGATAAACCAGCAACAAGTCTAGCTCGTTTAATTTCAAATCCTAGTTTTGTATTAAAAGATTCACCCATCATGTATTGGATTATCTTCCTGATGTGACTGAAAGTCTACTGACTCAGAGTCACATCAGTTCAATACTTATAAAAGCTTTGTATAATGAGACTTCTATTCTCATTGATAAGATGTTACTCCTACAATTTAGCACCTCCCACTATTGCCGCAAAGCAAGACTCGCATTAGGGTATAAAAAAATCCCCTATCAAGTGGAAAACTTGACCCCAGGATTACATATTTTCAAACTCAAACCTCTAACAGGGTTAACCACTGTCCCCGTTTTATTACCCCAAAAAACAGGACAACCTCAAGCGATCGCCGACTCAACCAACATTTTTAACTATCTCGACACCTATCAACCCGATCCCCCCTTAACATTATCGAACCCCACCCAACAAACCCAAGCATCATTATTAGAAGACTGGTTAGACGAAAGTATTGGCACAGCAACCCGTTTTGTCTATTATCATTATCGTGCAGGGGAAGGAAAAGCGATCGATCCCTCCCTATCCAGTCAACTCGTGATTAATGTTGTGCGTCGTCAATATGGTATTACCCCTGCAAGTGTAGCATTAGCAGAAAAACGCTTAGAAAACGCTATGACTGTGTTATCCGGCTGGAACAATCAACCCTACTTAGTCGGCGATCGCCTGAGTATTGCAGACATTGCTGCCGCCGCCTTACTTAGTCCCCTGGCATTAATACCCCATTATCGTCAAACCTATCCTTGGCTATTCGAGAAAATTGTTACAATCCATAAGATATGTCAGGAACCCTTACCCCCAGGTTGATCGGAGGAGTGACAAAATTGACCTATTCTGCACTTAAAAAAGTTATCCCCTTAAGTTTAACTTTACCCATGATAGTTATGGAGGTAGCAGTTGCTTTACCTCCTCCAGAGGACATTCCTGAAGAAGTGTTGCGGACAGAAATCATTACCGAGGGGCGATCAGCCGTTGACGGAAAACCTGTCACTGCAGCCGAATATGCTGAAATTCAGGAAAAATTATCCCAAAGTCCCTATCCACCGCAAATTGACTCAAAATTACGTAATCTTATCTTTTTATTAAAAATTCGCAAAATGCTGAAAACCTTTGTCCCTCTTCCTCTCATTCCATAATCAAGTTTGATCGCGATCACCTTGGTGCTAGATGAGTTTCACAGCCAAAAATTGGGAAACCTAATATAAGAGTAATAACAGAAAAAGGTTTGACAATTGTTAGAAGAGGATTATGAAAATTACCATTAACTTATGCACTATATTTCAAGGAACTTGTGTATTAGCCATTACCTTCATTATCTTAGGAGATAAAGTATTACCGAAATCCATAGGAAATGTTAGTCTTAATACGAGAGAAACAATTTATAAAACTGTTACCACTTTCATTGCTGACGAAAAAGAAGAATTCAAACGATTAAAAGGAGCAGATAGAAACCCTAAATATAAAGTAAAAATGGGAAAACCAGGACAATATTTTGAGCACACCCTTAAAGAAACAGA
This sequence comes from Crocosphaera sp., assembly GCA_030064935.1. Classification (GTDB taxonomy): domain Bacteria; phylum Cyanobacteriota; class Cyanobacteriia; order Cyanobacteriales; family Microcystaceae; genus Crocosphaera. The sequence continues at coordinate 12,279 of JASJEA010000005.1, forward strand.
ATAAAAAACCAACTCAAATAATTAATTATTGACAATTCAGAATTAAAAATACAATACAAATATATTTATCGAGCCAACCAAAATTTTTGCTCAGGGTTGTTAGTTTCAGAACCATTTAGGGAATTGTAAGAGAGGGACAACCGATCTATAACCCTTAAACGGGAAGAGAGGTGGACTCAACTACCATTGACGTAACACTTGAAAGGGAGTTAACTGTGTCAACCCATAAAATACTGGTTATTGATGATAGCAAAGTGATCCGAATGCGGGTCAAGGATATGTTACCGACTGGGAATTTTCAAGTTCTCGAAGCTAAAGATGGTGTTGAAGGCTATAATCTAATTCGTAGTGAAAAACCCAACCTTATCATGTTGGACTTTCTTCTGCCAAAAATGAGTGGTTGGGATGTCTATCAAGAAGTCCAAAAAGAATACGATCTTAAGAAAATTCCTCTGGTCTTGATGTCAGGACGAAAGGAAGAGGTGGTGGAAAAACTTAACGAACCTTTTGAGTATTTTTCTTTTATTGAAAAACCTTTTGAAAAAAAACAATTGCTTGAGGCCATCAAAGATGCCATGGCCAAGGCTAGAAAACATCCGAAACCTAAAGAATCAATTTCATCAACTTCCTCAGCAACAAATTCCAGTGATAATGAGGCTATGGCCAAAGAAATTATCACCCTCCGTCAGCAAGTGAATAGTATGCAAGGGGAAATTGATCTGCTGAAAAAACAACTCAGACAAGTTTTAAGTTTTCTCAAACAAAAAGCCTAGATAAGATTAAATATCCCCTTGCTAATTGTGGGAATTTTCCATTAGCAAGGGATAGTTTATGATGACAGAAAAAAAGGGTTCCAAGCCTCATCTTTCAAGAGGATGAAAAGAATAATTTTCCTTGTTTCAAGCCTCCAACTTGAGGGGGCGGTAATTCTACATTCTACATTCTACATTCTGATTGACCTGATCCCTTCATTGTTAAATTTTTTATCATCGATGTTTCACTAAAAATTTTATATTGATACTCATCCAGTACATTTATTAAGTCATGGGGATGAGTTACCAGAAAGTCAGGGCTATGTTTTGCCAATGCTTCCGCAGAATTAAACCCCCAAGTCACAGCAATAGATTGAACACCACTTTTTTTAGCAGAATTAATATCCCTTGTTTCATCACCAATATACATCATCTCGTGAGGGAGTAATTTTTGTTCTTTGAGTAGCTTTTTAATAATCTTATGTTTACCAAATAAGCTGGTTTCTGCATAAATAAAATCGAAAAACTGATGCAGACCATGATTATCTAAAAAAGCATTTACATTTCCCTTGGCGTTGGAGGTAATAATCCCTAAACGATAGCCTGCGAGTTTTAATTGTTTCAGACAAAAAGGTATCTCATCAATGGGATGAAGGTCTTTTATTTTATGTGTTAATTCAGACTTAACTCGTTTGAGAACAAAAGGAATTTTTAGGGGAGAAATTTCTGATTGTTTAATCAGATCCCTTGCACTTAAATGTTTCAACCTTTCTTGTTCTTCTGGCGCAACCGGTTTATAACCGAATTCTCCCGATAAACGATTAGCAATTTCAACAAACGCCTCATAAGTGTCAGCGAGGGTACCATCAAAATCAAAAACAATTACTTTGAGTGCCATTTTTTTGCGGGTTAATGATGAGGAGTAAGAGTGGTTAGAGAAAATAATAATGATTTCTTTATTCCAATGAAACAGAAATCGAAGAAGAGATCCTCTATGATATAAAGTTAGTCAAATTCTTTATTCTTCTAGGTTAGCACGGGCATTCCGTTGCCACATCATTGGTTTAACTCTCCTTAATGCTGAAGCCCTAAATTGTTGATGCCATGTTTCTTGGGATATAGAGGCTAAATCTTCCAAGTTGGGGGCAATATTGCCAGGGTAAGGGTGAAACTCTTCCAAATCTGTTTCTTTAGAAAATCTTTCATTCCAGGGACATACTTCCTGACAAATATCACAACCAGCCAGCCATCCTTGTAAATTATCGACAATATCTACTGGAAGGGTTTCGCTACGATTTTCAATGGTATGATAGGCAATACAACGATTGGCATCCACTAGAAAAGGTTGAGCGATCGCATTAGTAGGACAAGCCTCTATACAGCGCGTACAACTCCCACAATGTTGAGTATGAGGAGCATCAGGTATCAAGGTTAAATTGGTTAAAATTTCCCCCAAAAATACCCAACTTCCATACTCTCTCGTAATCACATTCCCATTTTTAGCAATCCAACCAATTCCTGCCCGTTGCGCCCAAACCTTATCTTGAATGGGTCCAGTATCTACATAATAACGAGTTTGACTATTTTCAACCCTAGTTTCTAACCATTGGCAGAAAGATTTAAGCTTTTTCTCCATAACTTTATGATAGTCCCTTCCCCATCCATAACGGGAGATTTTACCATGTTTTTTATCCTCACAGTGTTGATGAGGCGTATAATAATTTAGGGCAACAGAAATTACTGATTTGACTTCTGGCATACATTGACGAATATCAAACCGTTTGGGGTTATTCATCCATTGCATATCGGCATGATAACCCAATGCTAACCAGGCTTGAAGATGAGACACTGAATTATCCCCATAATTCGTATCAACATCGGCAATACCTACTTTATGAAAACCAATTTCAAGAGCTTTGTGTTTAATTTTTTGGGATAATTTTTGCATATCCTTAATTATCCATTCTCCATTCTCAATTCTCCATTAACCGATGTCTCACCATTTTTCCGTGACTGGTTAACTTAAATTCTACACCACGCCAAATTACAGTTCGTTGTGTAAACGCTAAACCCCAAAAAATTAAGCCTACTGCATCTCGAAACGGTAATAAATATAAACACTTAATGGTTTCTTTGTCTCCTATTATTTTGGCAACCATTGCAGCCGTTATCATCCTTACTAAAACAGTAGATAGTAAAACACCTAAACCAATCAGATCCCATCGTAATAAAGCAAATATCAAAGCAAAAGGAATAGAACGGATTAAAACGGTGGAAATAAACGCTCCCTGTCTAGCTAAATAGGTATTTTGATCCCAATAAACCTGATGACTCCACCAATGCTTCCAACCGGCTAAATCTACCACTACATCGATCATATAGGGTAAGAGTACCATTTTTAATCCCGATGTCCACACCCTTCGTCCAATTTCATAATCTTCTACCAAATAATCTGCTAAGCTTTCCAACCCACCTAACTTATCCAAAGTTGAGCGACGAATAGCAATAGAAGGGCCTAAACAAGAATTAGAAGCCCCTGTTACATCTGCAAACATGACACTAGGCATAAAGTCGGCGTTCATGGTCAAAAGTTCCATTTTTTCGTACCAACTGTCTGCTTTCGTTACTTTAAAGGGAGTACAGACACAACCCACTTCAGGGTTAGCTAAAGGCTTAACGATAGTTGCAATATAATCTGAGCGTAAACGGGTGTCACTATCACTAATAATGATAATATCGTGAGAAACTTCTTCCATTGCCCCTAAAAGGTTATTCACCTTTCCGTTGGCCCCGGCTTCAACCCGACTAATTACTACAGAAATGCGATCACTACCGAATTCGGCTTGAATGTCTTTAATGATTGGATAGGCCTTATCTTGAGGATCTTGAACCGAATAAATAACTTGATAATGAGGATAATCTTGAGTGGCGATGGTTCTTAAATTATGCTTAAGATTTTTTTCTAAACCTCGCACCGGTTTTAACACTGTCACTGGGGGAGTAAAGTCTGTTTTTTCAGTTGGCCGCTTGAAAAAGCGTTTAACCGTCAGCACAGTCAATACAGAAAACACTGAACCACCCAGAATAGGGACTAAAGTGATTAATTGTAAAGTATTAATAAGATTTAATAACAATTTTTTTCCCTCACACAGTTATTTGATTGTTAATTTAACAAAAATTGACAGTTAAGGTGAGTTGATACATCTATTTCAAAAAGTTATCCGTAACATTAGAAACATTTGCGAGTAAATACCTAAGTATTTGTTGACGTTCCTTAATACAGTGATTAGAATAGTCAACAGTTTGCCAAGAATCTTAGGTAAATGTAACAGTTTTTGGTTGTGTTATGAATGCTTTAAACACCGTAAAGGCACTGAGAACTAGAACTGCTCTAGTTTTATACACAGTAACTACGAGGAAGTGTTTAACAGCACTAGGAGTCAGTCTTGGTGTTGCGATCGCCTTGCCCAATAGCGCTGAGGCGGCATCGATCGCTTATGGTTATGCTTATCAAGAAATTCGGGGCTTTAACATAACTGGGTTGGGTGACACCGGTTTAACATTGCAACCCGTAACCACTTCCCGTGCCACTTTGAATACTGCAATTAACAATGGTTCTGATACAAATGCTCTCGATGTAACCCCTGCCATTTCTGCTGTTCCTTCTCAAACAGGGCCAGCAAATAATGCTGGATTTTTCATTCCGGACCTTCCCAACTATTTTGACACTCAGTATCGCTTCAACGGTGGAGTAGCCGATTTTAGTTATGCCGATGCGATTATTGGCTTTAATAATGGTGGGAGTCTAGCCCCTGTAGCTGATGCAACTACCTTAACGAATAAAGTCCTCAATCTAGATGGTGAAGTTAGTAGCGATCTCGTTTGGGCAGCAGTGGCTGAATCCTTTGTTTCTCTGCCAGGTAATCAAGTGTTTCCGGGTGGTTTTAGAACTGATGAAGGGAATGCCACAGGTACTTTTAGTATCACAAGTACAGACTTCAACGTAAGCGATACCCGCGATGTTATCTTTGATTTTAATTATCTCAATGGGAGTGATTTCCAGTTAACCGATCCCACCCCTACAGGCGCACCTAACCAGAATTTCGCCGACTTTCAATTGAGTTTTGTAATTACTATTAATGAAGTCAATGCTCAAGGGGATATTATCAGCACTATTTATCAAAGCACTGATACAAATACCAATTCAGCTAACCCTAACCTCAATCAAAACAGGGAAGCCGATCCCGACTTTGATACAGACTCCTTTCCTTTCGGTCTTAATAATATAGGAATTAACGGGGATGTGGGTGCCACTGGTCAAGTTTTAGGCTTTGAGAATAGTCCCACTGGCCCTGAATTTTCAACCAGTTTGAGTCCACTAACCAATGCTAACTTATATAGATTGACCATTCGTTCAGAAGAAATTGTCAATACTCGCATTTTACAAGGACCTCGGACCCCAGAAATTCCTGAGCCCAAGGCAACTTTACCCTTAATTGGATTAGGCTTATTAGGGCTGATTCGTCGGACAACTTAAGTGACGGTTCGATTAGATAGTTATCAGAAAATTGGGTTTAAAACCCCGTCCTCTCTTGTTTCTTAATATAAGATTTTAGCACTTCCAACAATTGCCTTAGAGGATCTTAACGTCAGTGGTATGGTTAAAAACCGTACACTTTCCCGTGCTATTTTCGATCTAGGTTGGCGTATTTTTCGGACGATGCTAGTAGCTAAAGGTGAAATGTATGGGAGAGAGGTTAGGATAATTAAACGATGGGAAGCAACCAGTCAGACCTGCTCTTGTTGTGGGTTTAAAGGTGGCAAAAAAGAGCTTTGTGTTCGAGAATGGACTTGCTTAAATTGTGGGGCAATTCACGACAGAGATATCAACGCAAGTGCGAATATTCTCAAGGTGGCCGGTGGGCAATTGGACACTCAAAACGGATTGCAGAGGGAGTGTAAGACTACTGTTAAGGTAGCGGTTTCCAGTGAAGCGTCAACCACCCCTCAATATAGACAACGCGCGCTTGTTTTGAGAGGGAATCACCGCCCTAAGCGCGTAGCGGAGGGCGGTGAGGATGTCAAAATATTCAGTCATTCTTAGTGCGAGATAGCTTTTATATTACAAGGCACTTGGAGTCGAAAAACGGCAAGACTCCCAAGTGCTTTGTAGATTATTAAGGAAATCTGAGAAGATTGGGGGACTATCATGGCAAGGTAGGCTATGATAGGGAAGAGTGAGAATTTTATTGTGGTGATGAGAATGTGGAAAAAGTGGCCAGTAGGTCTAGGTCTCATGCTGATGGGGACTTTGGCAATAACTCCATTATCTATAGCTTTAGAGACGGCACAGCCTTCAGTTCCCAAAGAGGAAACAGACATTAAGCCATTACAAGAGGGTAGCATTGGGTCTGGTATCTCTGAGAACCTCAACCCTTGGGAGATAGAATGGGATAAGAGCAATGATTATGAATATCCTTTGGAACCAGATTCAAATCAGACCAAGCCGACTTTTGCTCCCAATTACTCAGACCATAACTGGCTTGATGATGACACCAACAACCTCAGACAAAGAAGTGGTACTGTTCCCTTTCTCAGATTTTAAACACAGCTTACTCCATGAAAAATTTATCAGGATAAAATAAATCCTCTGCCTTTTAAAGGGGCAAGAATACGACGAAGCATACTATCAGCCACCCTGTTGAAAAGAATGTCTTCTTGTAGATTGTAGAGACTAGCTGATGAATCGCTTAGATAGCCATCAGTTTGATGATGAAAATTTTGTAAATAGTAACGCAGATAACCTGCTTCTTCGTAGATGTGGTCAATTCTTCGGATGGTCTAAATTCTTAGGCTTTGATTTTATCTGTTCTTTTTTTTACTTGACATCAGTAGTAGTACGTAGTAAAACACAAGGTGTTATTGGTATTTCCCAACGAGAACGTCTCAGCGAGCGTCCTTGTTCAGAACCTGACGGTTTCCGATATCAACCCATAGTCACAAAAAATATCGTTTAAAAACAAGACCTGAGTAGCAGCATATCAAAAAGATAGCGTTTCGTCAAAGAAATTTTGAAGCTCTCCTTCGGTATTGAAATCAAAAAGACTCACTATGATTAACTAACTGGTAGTATCTACTTCTAGGCTTCAGCAATCTCTTGACGGCTGTCTCAACTTGCCTCACCGCCAAAGATAGCCTGCAGTGTGTTGCCTTGATTTCAATGGCCGATCCTACAGTTTCAACAGTTTAAAACTTAAGCACAATGATGAGCCCGATAATTCAACTAGCTCAACTCAAATTGCTCCATCTAGCAAGCTTCCTTAATCCTAAAATGGCTCTCTCCATGTTAAAACTCTGCTCTGAGATTGACAATTCTTCCATCTAGTTCACCCTTTCCTACTGTTCAAAACTCAGATAGACTGGAATGGGTGTCTAAAAAATCATTTTCTCTTGTTTCAGACTTATGGCCACAAGTTCTAATACCCTAGAAACCGACTTACAATCCCTACAACAAGATGCAGAACAAGAAATTACTGCTGTTGAGAGTTTAGAAGACTTGGAACAACTACGCATCAATTATCTAGGTAAAAAAGGGAAGCTGTCCCAAATTTTGCGAGGAATGGGTAAATTAAGCCCCGAAGAACGTCCTCGTGTTGGCTCCTTGGCCAATGAAGTTAAAGAAGCCTTACAAAGCAATCTAGATAAACAACGCCAGACCCTAGAAACTGCTAAATTAAAGGTGCAATTAGCCGCAGAAACTCTCGATGTCACTATGCCAGGGTTAAGTCGTCCTTTGGGTCGTCTCCACCCTCTCAACAGTACCATAGATAGGGTTTTAGACATCTTTATTGGCTTAGGCTATCAAGTGGCTACTGGTCCCCATGTTGAAACAGACTATTATAATTTTGAAGCATTAAATATCCCGCCAGATCATCCCGCCAGGGATATGCAGGATACCTTCTTTTTGAGCGAAAATATTTTAATGAGGACTCATACCTCTCCGGTTCAGATCCGTTATATGGAAAGCCATGAACCCCCTATCCGTATTGTTGCCCCAGGAAGGGTATATCGTCGGGATACGGTAGATGCAACCCATTCGGCTGTTTTCCACCAAGTAGAGATTTTAGCGGTGGATAAAGGCTTAACCTTCACGGATCTCAAAGGAACTATTAAAGAATTTTTAGCACAAATGTTCGGGGAAGCCTTACCGATTAAATTTCGGGCCAGTTATTTCCCCTTTACCGAACCCTCTGCGGAGGTTGATGTGCAATGGAAGGGTAAATGGTTAGAAGTGATGGGATGTGGAATGGTTGATCCCAATGTATTAAAAGCGGTGGGTTATGATCCTGAAGTCTATACAGGGTTTGCTGCTGGTTTAGGGATTGAACGTTTTGCGATGGTATTACACCAAATTGATGATATTCGCCGTCTTTACAATAGCGATCTGCGTTTTTTGAATCAGTTTTAGAAAATCACCCCTCTGTTTGCTACTTGCCAATACAGAAACGACTAAAAATCCGATCTAATACCGATTCTGTCATCTCTTCCCCTGTAATCTCTCCCAATGCTTGAATAGCTGAGCGCAAGTCAATGGTCCAAAAATCCAAGGGAAGGTTATCTTCAATGGTAGTCTGTACCTGCTCCAAGGCAAGTTTGGATCTGGTTAGGGCTGCTGCTTGTCTTTGATTGATAGCATATTCTAAGTTACTAGCCGTGAGGTTTTCCTGATGCACTGACCTTAGAATAGCTTTTTCTAAGGAGTCAATGCCCTCATTTTTCGCTGCACAGGTCTTGACAATTTGCTGAATTTGTGCTGGAAGCTGGGATAAATCGGCAGTCCCTAAGTCGATTTTATTAACCACTAAAATAATTGGTCTTTGGCCTAGCGCCTGATAAATCTCGGTTTCTTCTTCCTTCCAGCCCACAGTAGCATCAATGGTTAAAAGGATTAAATCCGCTTCACTAGCTGCCAAACGAGACCGCTTCACGCCAATTTTTTCCACCTGATCACTCGTTTCTCGGATTCCGGCGGTATCTAACACTTTGATGGGAATGCCCCCTACCACCAGTTGGGATTCTACCACATCCCTGGTTGTTCCAGGGAGATCCGTAACAATGGCACGATCGCTACGACTCCAGGCATTCAATAAACTGGATTTGCCTACATTTGGACGACCAACAATAGCCACCTTTAACCCGTTGTGTAATAATTCCCCCTGTTCAGCCGTGGCCAAAATGCCCTCAACCTGGTTTAAAATGCTCTTTAAACCCTGAGAAATTTCATTTTCATCCAATGGTGGCAAATCGTCTTCAAAGTCGATTCTTGCCTCAATTTCTGCCAGGATGTCTAAACAATCGCCTCTTAGTTGACGAATGGGTTGAGCGAGTTTGCCCTGTAAACCTGCCAAGGCCATTTGAGAGGCTTGGGGGGAGCGCGCTCCGACTAATTGGGCAATACTCTCGGCCTGAGTTAAGTCGATTCTACCATTGAGAAACGCTCGCAGGGTAAACTCTCCTGGTTGTGCCAAGGTTGCTCCCTGTTCTAAACACAATTTTAAGACCTGTTGTACTGGCATCACACCCCCATGACAGTGAAACTCTACCACATCCTCACGGGTGTAGGAACGAGGGGCTAACATCAACAGTAATAGAGCTTCATCGATGACCTCTTGCGTTTGGGGATGACGAATGTAACCATAGAGAATACGATGGGAATGCCAAGACTGTTTTCCTGGGGCATCAAATATGGTTTGAGCGATGGTCAAAGCCTGTTCCCCTGATAAACGAATAATGCCGATACTTCCTTGTTCGGGGACAATGGCAGTGGCGATCGCTACAATGGTTTTATCAAAAAACATTTTTATCATCAATTATGACACAATTAAACGCCTTAATTTTTGATGTGGATGGAACCTTAGCGGAAACGGAAAGATATGGTCATCGAGTCGCTTTTAATCGGGCTTTTGAGGAAGCCAACTTGAATTGGAATTGGTCAGAATCTCTCTATGGGGAGTTACTGGAAATTTCTGGAGGCAAGGAAAGAATTCGCTACTATTTACAACAGTATCATCCTGATTTTACAGGAGATTTAGATAGTTTAATTCCCCAACTTCATCAAGCTAAAACGCACCATTATCGTCAGTTATTATTATCAGGAGATATTCAATTAAGGTTAGGGGTTAAACGCTTAATTGAAACAGCTTATGAGCAGGGCATTCGCTTAGCGATCGCTACAACCAGCGCCTTACCTAATGCCTTAGCATTACTGGAACAACACTTAAATCCTGATTGGTTTGAAGTGATTGCTGCCGGGGATATTGTTACGAACAAGAAACCGGCACCTGATATCTATCAATACGTCTTAAAACAGATGAATTTAAACCCGGAACAATGTTTAGTTTTTGAGGATTCTTTCCACGGGTTAGAAGCAGCTTATAACGCTAATTTAAAAACAGTTATTACTTTACATGATTATACTGAACATCAAGATTTCTCTTTAGCTAGTTTAGTGGTTAATCATTTAGGAGAACCCGGACAATCATTTACTATTTTAAAAGGAGATGTTGAACATCAAGGCTATTTTGATTTAAACTCAGCCAAGAGTTTAATAAATTAAATCAAATTTAGAATTTACAATTACCTCAACCTGAATTTGGAGACTTCAAACTATTTTTGTTCGGTCATTATCTGGTTTAAAAATCATAAGTCTGAACTCATGTTAATAGATAAGGAATAATCAATTAAGAATGTAGAATTCTCTCTACTCTACATTCTTAAAAAACCTAATCAGCTTTCCACCTCTTCTAATTCATTCATCAGGGCACGCATTCGGGGTGTACTTAATAATATTTGTGTATCTTGTACTAATTTATCTCCCCAAAGATTATCCCTAAGATGCTTAATTTTACCATAATTACTATCTAATTTGAGAGCAGCTTCTCCCAATTCTAGACCCTTTTCTTTTTGCCCTTGAACATAAAAAGCAACCCCTAAAGCCAGTTGAGGTTCTGCTTGTTCGGGATCAATTTCAACGGCAGCTTGCCATTTTTGGATTGCCCCTTGAATATTGCCCTGTTCATAGTTAATTAAACCAATATTATTAATAGCTGGCCAAAAATCTTCTTGTTGATCAATAGCTTTTTGATAAATAGCGATCGCTTCTGTCATCTGAGCCAGTTTTAGATAGGCATTACCGAGGTCAAATTGAGCAGAAGGCACATCGGGTTTGATCTTTAATCCTTCTTCTAAAGCTGTGGCGGCTGCTTCATATTTCCCTTGTTGAAAATAAGCATTACCCAAGGTAAATTTAATACCCGCTTCTTCAGTTTCTAAGACTACAGCTTTTTCTAAGGCCTCAACTCCTAAGTCTACCTCTTGTTTAATAAGATATAAGGTCCCTAAAATCCACCAAGGTTGATACTCGTTAGGGGCTAATTGAGTCGCCAGTTTGGCCCTCGCCAATGCCAGATCATGTTCTTGAAAGCGGATTAGGTGTGCCGCTTCTTCGGCCACTTCGAGGCCCCGTTGTTGAAGTTGTTCTGTATTCAGTTGCGGGGTATAAGGTAAAAGCATTTGTCCCATGACAGGGACACTTACCTGCCACACTCCCACACTCACTAGAAAAGAAAATAACCAATTACGTTTAGGCACAGTTTAATCTCTGAATTCGCTGATTATGGTTTGTCTTTCTTAGTTTAGACGAAAAGACTGCTTTTCTGACTTATGTTCTTGGTTGCTGTTTATATTCAATCAGGGTTGCTGGTTGATTCTGCCATTGTTTGATTTGATATTGAATCTGACCAATAACATTGGGAAATTTACCAATCAGGCAAAATAAAGCATATAAAAGACTATGGGCCGATTTATCTCCGCAAGAAAGACGATATTGATAAATACGCACCCCTAAAACCCCATAACCCATGAGTAACAGTAAACTTAATCCTGAAGTCCACCAAGCGAGTGCCAAGGCCATTGCTGGTATGATTAACCCCCACAGCCAATTACTGCGCCATTGACGGATCATGTACTTTTCTGGGGCCTTTCCATACATGGCCACTCCTTGGGCTACGGACCAACCTCCACGAATGGCACGAGTCCACCATTGACTAAACTGGGTCATATCTGCGTCATGATGGGTCATATCCTCATCTAAACGCCAAATTTTCCACCCCTGACGAGCTAAACGCAGACACATTTCTGGTTCTTCTCCACAAATCAGGGTGTCATTATATCCTTTAACTTGTTGCAATGCTTTGACTTTCATCAACGCATCTCCTCCACAGGCTTTGGCTTCTCCAATGGGGGTATTCCATTCCAGATCTGCTAAACGGTTATAAGGGGTTAGATCGGGAAATTTTTCTCGTCTCCTCCCACAAACCACTGCTAGATGAGGATTTTCTTCTAACTGTTTGCTGGCTTTTTCTAACCATCCAGGAGCTAAGGTGCAGTCCCCATCCATAAATTGAATCTGGGTTAAGTCAGGATGCTGTTCTATTAGCCATTGAAATCCTGTGTTTCTTCCTCTGGCCGCAGTAAAGGGGCGCTCGCTGTCTAGAGAGATAACGGATACGCCCAAGGATTTTGCTGTTTCTATGCTGCCATCCGTTGAGCCAGAATCTACATAAATAATAGGGGTATGATCATAATTTTTGGTTTCGTTAATGACAGATTTCAGACACTCTGTTAATCTTTCCCCTTCGTTTCTTCCAATAAGGACAATTCCTAATTTATTCATTTAAAACAATAACTATAACAAATTGTATCTTATCATAAACTGATTTTTAAATGTTTCTTAACTTAAAAACAGACACCTTTTTGGTAAAGTTAAATAGAAAAAAATTAAATTTAAACCCTGCTGTTAAATACGGAGTCTTATAAGTTATGAGTCAATTAGTGGCGATCGCTTGCGACGATGAATTTAAAGCCCAAGAGGTGCGTCTTACTTTAGCTAAGTTGCAAAAAGAGTATCTCATTGAACTTGAAGATGCTGCAGTAGTTATCAAAAATGATCAGGGGAAGGTTAAACTGAACCAAGCTATTAATTTAACGGCTGCTGGTGCTGCCAGTGGTAGTTTTTGGGGTCTTTTAATTGGGACTTTATTTTTTTGCCCTCTAGCTGGTGTTGCTGTGGGTGCAGCCAGTGGTGCCTTGAATGGTGCTATTAGTGATATTGGAGTAGATGATGATTTTATGCGGGAGTTAGGAGAAAGTCTCCCCCCAGGCTCTTCTGCTTTATTTGTTCTAATTAAAAAAGCAACTCCGGATAAAGTTCTTCAAGAAATTGCACCTTTTGGGGGCAAAGTATTAAGAACCTCTTTAAGTAAGGATGATGAAACTCAATTGCAAGAAGTGCTGGATAAACGAGGAATTAAACCCGAAGAAATTACAGCTTAGTCTTTGAGGTAGTTTCAGCTATTGTAGTTAAAGTCTGCTTTAAACAGCAGACTTTTTGCATTTAAAAATTACAAATTGAATCAGGTTTAATCGGACAATTTAAGTTATTAAGTGGATTATTAGCTACATTAAGATGGGTTACTTCAGTTAATGATTTTAAGGAAGAAATATCACTGATTTGATTATTATTTATCTTGATGTAGAATAATTTATGCAAATCAGACAGAGGAGTAATATCAGTAATATTATTTTCGGATAAGTAAACTTTTTCTAGGTTGGTTAAGTGAGACAAAGGTTTAATGTCATTGACTTTATTTTGATCAAGAATTAACAGATTTAACTGTGAAGATTTTTCTAGAGCATGAAGATCATTGATACGATTACCAGGGGCAATCAACACCTTTAAATTTTCAAGCTTTTCTAAACTATTAATATCTTTAATTTTATTATTCATCAAGGATATTCCTGTTAACTTATTGAGGTTAGCTAAGGCAGAAATATCAGAAATATGATTATTATCAAAAATGATTATTTTCAACTTATCTAGTGAGGATAAGTAACTAATATTAGTGATTTTATTAAAAGGAAGATAAAGATGAGTTAGGTTGGTTAATTCAGATAGGGGTTTAAGACTTCTAACTTGATTATTCCACATCCATAGTGTATCTAATTTTTTCATATTAGACATAGCAGAAATATCACTAATATTATTATTAGATAACTCTAATTTTTCAATTCTCGTTAAAGATGAAAGAGGAGTAATATCTGAAATTTTATTATCAGCCAAATATAATTCACTTAATCTTTGAAATGATGACAATGGCGTTAAATCTTCAATTTCTGTAGCGGATAAATCTAACTGTTTCCGTTTTGATAAATGGCGAGCAGCTAGTTCACAATCAGTTTTTTTAGCCTTTTCTAATAAAATTGAGACTGTATATTGAGTTTTTTCTGATAAATGTTCTTGATTTAAACATAATTCTACAAAGGTTGTCGTAGCATTGACAGATGTATAATTAAGCCAAGTCTCACTAATAAATAAGAAAAATAATAACCCAAAGAGAAATTGAATAATACGAGAAGAGAAAATTGCTCGTTTTAGACGTAACATAAAATTATCCTGAATAACATATATTGTAACAGCTTGGACATCTACTTTACTATTGATAGATTCAAGGGAAATACTAAAGAAACAATTTATAGCAACTTTAACCGTATTTTCCACAGTATAGCATATCAATTTTGTAAGCAAATAATTAATTTAATGCAGTGATAAAGGTCAACTATTTTGATGATTTTGATCACAACTTTGTAGAATCTAAAACTTCATGATCATCTTTCTTAAAACCATTAATAAGATGTAAATCTCTTTGGGGATAAGGAATTTCAATATTATTTTTCTTAAACGCTCTCCAAATATCACAAATTAAACTACTGGTTACTAATTTAGTAATAATGGGATTATCTAGCCAAAATTTGAGTTCAAAATTAATGCTAGAATCACCAAATGCAAGGGCAAAAGCAACCGGTCTAGGATAGGTTAAAATATTAGGGTTATTATCAGCAACCTCCAATAAAACTTTGATTACTTCTTGTGGATCACAATTATAGTTTGCCCCCACAATAACAGAACGATATACCAAAGGATCACTGCCAGTAAAGGTGGTAACTTCTTCAGTAAAAAAGGTTTGGTTGGGAATAATCTTTTCAGAATTATCTCTAATTACTTGTACAGTTGTTGCTCTTATTCCAAATTTTTTAACCTGACTCATTTCATTGTTAATACTAATAACATCATCTGGTTTTAATGCCCCTTCAAATAATAGAAATAAACCACTAACAAAGTTACTAATAACTTCTTTTAAACCGAAACCAATACCTACAGATAAACCACCTGTGATGGCAGCTAAGGCCGTGGGACTTATACCAACATAACCGAAAATTAGCGTTATTCCTAACCCAATTAAAAAGTAACGTAGGACTAAAGAAATGGATTGAACAGCCCTTTGATCGGTGCGTATTTCTTTAGAAAAAAGGTAGATTAATATCTTTTCTAATAGAGAGCATCCTGTAATCCAAAAATAAAGTCCACCCACAGTAACTACAATATCTCCCAAGGTTATAGACTGATCAAATAATTGAAAAAATGAAACACGAAATATGGTGTCAAAATCAGTTAATATATTGATAATATGTAGAATGACACAGGAGGCAAATAGAGGTGCAAAGAATCGATGATGATAATGTTTAACTGTATTATGATTAAATAAAGCATAAAGAGAAGTTAAAAATATCCGATAAAAAATATATACCCATAAAAGATGGATTGTATCAGTTAGATAACCAGCAAATAATCCCTGCTTTAAAAAAATAAACTTAATTATAGTAATCGTAATTAAACTAAAAACTGGAAAAAGAAGATAATAAAATAAAGCAGCACCACACTGTTGATAATAGCGCTCTTCATTTTTTTCTTCAAATTTGCTAATCTCAGGAAATCGTTTTTTAAATTTTCTCCATAACCCTTGAGAAATAAGAAACATAACAACAAGAGAAATAGTAATTACTAAAAGTTGTATTTGAACAGCAGGACGTTGTAAAATAATCATAGTTTGTAACCATTCTTCCCAAAAATAACTGGGATTAAGTATAATTTTTTGATTCATCACTCACCCTCACGCTCCTTAATTAAATTGATTATTGACTGCTTGTTGAATCTTTAAAGCAGCTTCTTCTGGTGTCACTTCTCCTGCTATCACTTGATCATAAAGAACATAACCATAGTCAAAGATAGCCTGATTTTTTTCTAGTTGATCCAAAGAGACAATAATCCCTGTTTTAGATTGTTCAAATAACACAGCTTGTCTAGGAAATAAACTCCCATCAACTTTAGCATTTTCATTAACTGGAATCAGAAATGCTGCTTTAACCTGTAATTGTTGTTGGTATTGAGCATTAGTGAGAAACTGAGCCATTTTCAAGGCTAATTGATGCTGATTATTATTAGAAGCTCGGTTAAAAATAAAACCAACTGTCCATAAAGGAGGAGTCGCTGGTTGATTTTCTCGACCGGGTAATAGGGCAACCCCTAAATTATTATTTCCTAATGCTTCACTAAGAAGAGGTAGCCAACCAGATGAACAAGTCATATAAGTTAACCGCCCTTGAAGAAAGGCTTCTTGTAGGGTTTCAGTATCCTCAATGAGATAAAAATTAGGTTCATTCTGGGCATTTTTTAGCCACTGCATCCACTGCGCCCAACCTTTATTTTCTCCTAAAATCATGCGCCCTGAATCATCAAATAATTTCCCCCCAAAAGCACCCGTTCCCCAAAAAGCCGTAGCAAAAGTAGAGGAAAATCCTACTGAATAACCTCGACGCGCCAGTAGAATCAACTCATCTAAGGTTTTGGGGGTTTCTTTAACCCTATTTTTGTTATAACAGAGCACTTGGGTTCCTAGACGAACTGGGATGGCGTATAGTTGATCCTGATAACTAACTTGTTGCAGAGTTTCTTGTCGAAACTGAGATAAGTCAATATTATCCTCATCTAAACTTTTCAAGTACCCTGAACGAATCAATGCAGAAATTTTGTCGTTGGTCAAAGAAACAGCAAAAATATCCGGACCAGCACCTCTGACCAATTCTTGGCTAAAATTAGATAACTGTTCATCAGGCAAGACAAATTTCAGAGATATTTTGACACCAGGATTGAGTTTAGTAAACTGCCCTATAGCATCATTAACAATGTCCTTATAATAAGCACTTTGTTCTTGTGTAAGTCCCACAGGAATCTCTGTCCAGACTAGAATTTCTCCTTTTAAAACTGGTTGGGTTGTCTCAAATTTTTCAATTTCGTTCTGGGCGCAACCATTGATTAATAATAGACTGATTAAGATGATAGTTAAGAAGCAATTTTTAATATTCATCTTTAATGATTTGAGTAGATAGTAAGCTGGTCTTCTAGACTGTAACAAGTACAAGGTTTATGTTACAGTTGATTAGTGATAATTGATACTTTTTCCCATGAAGCCCCTTTATTTATTACTACCATTAAGTATTATAGCGATCGCTTGGTTGGCGTTTGGTATTTATCAGGCAAATAGTGCGCCTTTGCCAATGGGGTTTCCTGCTCCTACCACCCCAGGCAAGATAGAAATTAAGCAATACCCTGCCTATCGTGCTGCTACCTATCATTATTCTGGTAATCTCTCTGAGGCAGGGAGTCAGGCTTTTTCTTCCTTATTTCAACACATTAGCAGCAATAATATTTCCATGACGGCACCAGTAGAAACTCGTTATCCATTGAGTACCCTAGAAAGTAATGAGAAAACAGGAGAAGCAACCGTTTCTTTTCTCTATCGTAACACCGATATTTATCCCCAAGAAATAGCTAATAACATTACAGTTGAAGACATCCCTTCTATGACAGTAGTAAGCTTAGGATTAATGGGAGGTTATTCCTATGCAAGTTATCAATACGGGTTAGATAAACTGAAAAAATGGCTATCAGAAAATACTTCCTATCAAATGATAGGTAAACCCCGTCGTTTATTCTATGATGGTCCTTATAAGCCCGATGCTACTAAACGTAGTGAAATTCAAATCCCTGTAACTCAATAAAGGTTAATTAAAAGAGATGAAAAATTTGACATTAAACAACGGAAATACTATCCCTCAGTTTGGACTTGGGACCTGGAAATCAGAACCAGGAGAAGTCAAAAATGCAGTTAAATACGCTTTGAGCATTGGTTATCAGCACATTGATTGTGCCCCTATATATGGTAACGAAAAAGAAGTCGGAGAAGGTTTAAAGGAATCTTTCGCTGAGAAGATTGTTAACCGGGAAGATATTTTTATAACTTCTAAATTATGGAATAACCGGCACTATAAACAAGATGTTGTTCCTGCTTTAAAACAAACTTTACAAGATTTACAGTTAGATTATCTTGACTTATATCTTATTCATTGGCCAGTCGCTTTTAAATCAGACGTTAATTTTCCTGAAGATGGTTCCGGCTTACTATCTTTATCCGAAGTTCCTTTAATAGAAACATGGCAAGGAATGGAAGAAGCAGCTAGGGAAGGGTTAGTTAAAAATATTGGTGTTTCTAACTTTAGTATCAAAAAATTGGAAAATATAAGATTAAACTGTAATCTTCAACCCTCTATGAATCAAGTAGAATGTCATCCTTATTTACAACAAGATGAACTACTTGCTTATTGTCAAAACAATGATATAGCATTTACTGCTTATTCGCCTTTAGGCTCAAAAGATCGTCCCAAATTTGTTAAGAATGATAACGAACCGATATTATTAGAAAATGAAGTGATCAAAAAGATAGCGCAAAAACACCAAGCAACCACAGCACAAATTTTAATAAAATGGGCAATTGAACGGGAAACCATTGTTATACCTAAGTCCGTTTCCCCTGAGAGAATAAAGCAAAACTATGAAGCACAAAATATTAGTTTAGATACAGAAGATATGGAACAAATCCAAGCACTTAATCTAAATTATCGTTATGTTGATGCTTCTTTCTTTGTTTTTCCTAACAGTAGTTATACTGTAGAAAATATTTGGGAATAAAATCATAATTGGGTCTAAAAACAATCCTTTAAAAGTGAATAGTTTTTGAGACGGAGTATAAATCTTTGTCTCAAAAACAACTTCCAACTTCGTTAACTGTCTTGGCACTCTACAGCCTAGATCCTATCCTCAGCAATACTTTATGAAGCAGGTGCAGGATGTGAGTTAATGGAATGTAAATTGTGAGGTAAGAATTGGGTACTTTAACAATATAGATAATCTTATAAAATTACTCACAGCAACCCATGTCAATAGAGTTACTTAATAATGGACTCCAAGCCTTACAAAAACACCAATACCCCGAAGCAGTAAAGTTTTTAGGTCATTTTTGTCAAGACTATCCCGATCGCAACTCTCCCTTTTATGTTCAGGGGTTAATTGCCCTAGCCAGAGCTTACCGAGGCAATGGACAAACCGAAAAAGCGACAACTCTAGCACAAACCCTAATGAAACATTCTAATACAGAAGTGCGAGAATGGGCGCAAGGGTTTTTATCGATTGTCAATCCCAATAAAATTAGTAATAATCCAGAGAATCCATCCCCTGAGTTTAATAACATAGCAGGAAGGGCAGCCCAAACAGGGCTTAAATTGATGATGCCGAGAATGGCTGATAACCTTAAGTTTGCCTCTAGTATGACCATTATTCTCTTGTTGGGGATGGTTTTAGCCCTCTGTTTAGGGTTGTTTTTAATTTTAGGTGGTCAAAATCCTCTATTGGGGTTGATGATTTCTGTAGGGGTTACGGTTATTTTCAATGGGGTGACATTTTTTGTCTCTCCTATGATTATGGATCTTACTCAAAAATGGCTTTACAAAACCCGTTGGGTTAATTTAACTGAAGTGAAACTTCATAGCCCCGAAGCAGCAGAAACCATTTTACGCGTGTGTAGAGAAAAACAGCTATCTCATCCTCGTTTGGGTATTATTGATGATCAAAACCCGACGGCTTTTACCTATGGTTCTCTTCCTGGAAATGCTAGATTAGTAGTTAGTAAAGGACTATTTACTTATTTGGATGATGATGAAATAGCAGCCGTTTATGCCCATGAACTAGGTCATATTATTCATTGGGATTTTGCCATTATGACTTTAGCTGCCACCTTAGTGCAAATTACTTATTTAATCTATTTATTTGCTCGGAGATGGAGTAATAAAGGTAATAGTGATAATAAGTTAAAAGATGGCTTAAAAGTGGCTTCATTTGCTGCTTATATTTTCTATATTATTGGCACTTATTTGATGCTTTATCTCTCTCGAACGAGGGAATATTATGCCGACCATTTTTCAGCCGAAGTAACAGGAAATCCCAACGGTTTATCACGGGCTTTAATTAAAATTGCTTATGGTATTACCGAGGAATTATCCAAAGAAACAGAGCCCAGTCAATTAATGCAAGGAACTCGCGCTTTAGGGATTTGTGATGTCAAGAGCGCAGCTACAGCCGGAACCATATATCGCGGTGTTGCTGAAGGTAAACAGTTAGGAAAAGTGTTTATTTGGGATTTATATAATCCTTGGGCAACATTAACAGAATTTAATTCTACTCATCCTTTAACGGGTAAAAGAATTCAAGCTTTATCTACCTATGCTGAACAAATGGGAGTGCAAGTGCAATTTAATATGGTCAATGTTATTAAAGAAGGTAATAAACTGGATAAACAAAAACTAATGACGAATTTTGTTTTAGATTTGATGATTAGTAATGCTCATTTTATTGGAGCTATTTTAGGATTTATTTTTGGTATTATTATCCCTGATTTCGCAAGCAATTTTATATATTTAGTAGAGTTGATTGCTTTGGGTTTTGGAGGTGGATTAATCATCAAAACTTTTCTCCTATATCCTAATGTTAATCAGGCTCAAGAATCGGATATTTTCAGTTTAATGTGTGATCCTTATGGTAGTCCGGTAAGAGGAAAACCTGTGCAATTGAAAGGAAAAGTAATTGGTAGAGGTGATGCTGGTTATGCCTTTGGTTCAGATGTTAAATTAAAGGATAAAACAGGGATGATTTTTGCTCGTTATGCCTCTCGTTTTGGATCTATAGGTAACTTCTTTTTTGGAGCCAATCAAGTTGAAGAATTGATTGAAAAACCTGTAGGAGCAGTCGGTTGGTTTCGTCGTGGAGTTGCTCCTTGGTTAGATTTTATGGAGTTATCAACTGGAGATAAAAAAGTTAAAAGCTATCATCGTTTTGGAGGATTGGTTACTGGTTTTTTGATAATAATTTTGGGTTTAATATTACCAATTTTAATAGGTTAGTATAATGAATTGCATATAAGCTACTCAGTAAAGATATTGAAAAAACATCTTTTCTTCTGGACTATTGTAGTTAAAAACTCTTGACTTTTAAATAATTATACTTAAACTTTGTATTAATTAGATTGTTTGTGATAGGAGACACAAACAATCTATTTTTTATATCACTTTCAAAAGAATTACTGAAAATATACTTGAGATCGTAATTAAACTTCAAATATTGATAATTATGACTCATGCAAATCAAGACGTAACATTTATATTAACAGGTTCAAGTAGTACAACTGGTGGTTATGGAAATGTTCGTACTTTCACTCAAGATGGTGTTACGGTTAATGTCAGAGGCTTTAGCAGTGATAAAAATGGTGGAGATTGGAAAACCGCTTATGTCGCTGCTTTTGATGGAGGTTTAGGCATTACAAACCGTCATGAGAGTGGTGCTCAGCATCGAGTGGATAATGGCAATAGTCTTGATTATCTAGTTTTTGAATTCGACAGCAAGATAACTTTAAATAGAGCCTTTCTTGATTATGTAGAGTCGGATAGTGATATCTCAGTTTGGGTGGGAGATGGCAACGAAGTTGACTTTTCTAATCGCAGTTTCCTCGATAGTTTCGTTAAGGAAGATAACTTTACCAATCATAACGGAGATCGCTGGGCTAACTTGAGTAATAATGAGTTAACAGGGAATACAGTGGTTATTTCTGCTTACACTGGTGGCAGCAATGATTCCTTTAAGCTCAAAAAACTGGATGTTTCTGTTGTAGGAGAAGAGACTCCTGGAGGCAACCCAACCATAGAGGCAAATCCAGGGATTGACATTGAGAAATTCGTCAATGGCATTGATGTTACTGATATCAATAACCTACCTGAAATCGCAGCAGGAAGCGATGTCACCTTTTCTTACACAGTTACGAATACAGGTAATGTAGACTTTTCGGCTAACGAAGTGGTTGTTACTGACGATAATGGCACTGTCGGCAATAGCAGTGATGACTTTAACCCAACCCTGGATACTTCCACTGATATCGGTGCCGATGGGATTCTCAGTGTGGGTGAAACTTGGACTTATTATTCTGCCACAGAAACGGCTCAAGACTTAAGCACAACTACTGATTCAACTGACGTAACATTTATATTAACAGGTTCAAGTAGTACAACTGG
>JASJEA010000255.1 GCA_030064935.1 Crocosphaera sp.
TTTTCCAGATCAATTCTTTAAATTCTATTTTAAGATTATCAAAAGATATATTGTTAGTTTGTATTTGATCAAAAATTAACTCAATAGCATTTCTCATCGTAGATTCTACCAAGTTATATAACAATAAATATCCTGTTGCCTTTAATGTTTTATCTAATCCAGTATTAATGTTAGAGATATTCCCATCTTTAACTACCTTAACTTGTTGTTGTTCTACTTCTCTAAGAAAAGCAAAATAATCACTAACTTCTTGAGATCGTTTGTTAAAATCTTCTAAAACTTCTTCCCTTTCCACTACATTTACCCTAAAAGCTGATCTCGAACATATTTAATACGTCTGATAACTTTTTTTCTGGAACTACTTCCATCCCCTTGAGTATATTCCTTAAATTCTTTAGAATCTAACAATTTTAATGACTGAGGTTGAGGTTTTAAATCAGGTTGCTGTCTTAAAGCTAAAGCAATACCAACAGAAAGAGACTCAAATTTTATTCTAGTTACAGGTTTTTTAGTGGTTTGCGTTTGTTGACAAAAACCATTGGGAAAATAGGTCTTAACAAAATTGATCATTCGATGAAACTCATCTTTTCTAGTTTGAATAGTTTTCTGATCAGCTTTATTCATTTCCTCTAAATATTCATCTAAAAACTCGGTTAATTTTTGAGCATTGAAGTCTTGATACTTCTTTTTCTCTTCCTCTTCCTCTTCCTCTTTGTTTTCATACTTATCAAGAAATGCAAAAAAACGTAGTATATATTCTTGGGGATCTTTGCGGTCAATTGATGCTTGTAAAAAAGCACAAAGTTCTAAGAATTCTTTATTTTTTGCTAACTCATCGATTAGATTTAAAAAAGATCCTCTGCGAATTCCTCTCCTTTTCTCCATTGCATTTAACTCAACACTACCTGTATTAATTCTTTCAAATAAATCTCTACGAGTTTCTTCATTAGTATTTTCTGTTAATTGAACGATTCTTATTGATGTTCTTTTAAAACGTCTTTGCCGTGCAAGGGGTAAATCAGAAAATTTAAACCCTTCTAGCTTTTTTAATTTTTCTAAATCCTGCAACACTAATTTATCGTGCATAAATCTAGCTAAAGTACGAATTCTTTGAGTCCCATCTATAATTTCCCAACGGGCCAAATCTTCGTTTAAACTATTATCATCGATCAATTCTTCGGCAACATCTGCTACATAAATAGAAGAAATAGGAATACCTAACAAAACAGACTCTATTAATTTAGATTGTCGTTTTTCATCCCAGATCATTTCTCTTTGATAGTCTGGAATAAATAATTCATTATCATCATCATCTTGTCCTTTTAAAAATTTATCTACTATCACTTCAATTGGATATTCAATAGTATTATAATCAACAACTTGCCTGTTATCACGGATTTCTATTTCCGCTTCTTCCTGCATTTTCTCAGTTATTTTATTTCTATTTAAAACTTTTGTACTCATCATTAATTGTGTTATTTTATAGATACATTTATACTCTCTTAGTGCTATTGTAGCATTTTTGCACACATTTCGTTTTTTATAGAGTCACAGATTAATTAATTGGATTAGGCAGACAGCAACCATTTCCTGCAAAACCCCGGCAGTATTGCCGGGGTTTTGTAATGCTTCTTAATATAGTTCAGCCTTGACTTCTGTAACATTTTATACAAAAATTGGGTTAGATAAGGAATCCCTGATATTTGCTATGAGTCCATCTTTTTTACCCCCCGATGATTTACCCTGCTGGGTTCCCAGTGATCTTGAATTATGTTGGGAATTTAATGATATTGTCAGCAGTTTGTTTTATAACTCTTGTGACGAAGAAACCCAAATGCTGTTGGCAAAATGTGGCTGGAATTTGACTAATGGTCATAATGGGCTAACTTTAGTTTTGATTTGCCCTAAAAATGGTTTAAATTGGCAAATTTTAAAATCTTTAGAAACAGTTAGTAACTATTTACACCAACTTGGAAGACAAGCAAGAATTCGCATTTACCCACCACCACAAACCGGTAGCCCAATGGAAGTGATCATATGAAACAAGCCTGAGTGGGTGGGCATAGCCCACCTTAGGAAGAACAATTTTCAGAAACATCTCAAAGTTGAGGATTGTCCTAAAAAGGGTGCTATAATGAACGAGCAACATTACGGGATGTAGCGCAGCTTGGTAGCGCGCCTGCTTTGGGAGCAGGATGTCGTAGGTTCAAATCCTGCCATCCCGATTTAAGGTGAATGTGTTTATCGTCAGTATTCCAACCCATCAGCAAAATTATATTTTTATATCTTCCCATCGTTACCCAAGAATGGGATGATAAAAACAAACCTTGGGGCAATTGACAGCCATAGAGTTTTATACTCCCAACTGATTTTTGTCTTATCGTAGTTTATTGAAAGAGAAATTATGGTCGCTGCCACCCAGTCACTTCAAGAACTGTGCATTAATTCTATTCGTTTTTTAGCTGTTGATGCTGTAGAAAAAGCCAAATCAGGACACCCAGGACTGCCCATGGGCGCGGCTCCGATGGCATTTGTCCTGTGGGATAAATTTATGCGGTTTAACCCCAAAAACCCCAAATGGTTTAACCGCGATCGCTTTATCCTTTCCGCCGGTCACGGCTGTATGTTACAGTATGCGTTACTTTACTTGACCGGTTACGATAGTGTAACTATCGAAGACATTAAACAATTTCGTCAATGGGGATCGAAAACCCCAGGACACCCCGAAAACTTTGAAACTCCAGGAGTGGAAGTTACCACAGGTCCATTAGGACAAGGGATTGCCAATGGAGTTGGATTGGCCCTTGCTGAAGCACATTTAGCAGCCACCTTCAACAAACCTGATGCCACCATTGTTGACCATTACACCTATGTCATTTTAGGGGATGGTTGCAACATGGAAGGAGTAGCCGGAGAAGCTTGTTCCATTGCCGGACACTGGGGCTTAGGTAAACTGATCGCCCTTTATGATGATAATCATATCTCTATCGATGGTTCTACCGATGTTGCCTTTACCGAAGATGTTTCCAAACGCTTTGAAGCTTACGGCTGGCACGTTCTTCATGTAGAAAATGGTAACACTGATTTAGATGCCATTGCTAAGGCGATAGAAGAAGCCAAAAAAGTTACCGATAAGCCTTCGATGATCAAAGTAACCACAACTATTGGTTATGGTTCCCCCAATAAACAAAACACCGCCGGCGTTCACGGGGCTGCACTAGGAACTGATGAAGTTGCCTTAACCCGTAAAAACTTAGGATGGGACTATGAACCCTTCGATATTCCCCAAGATGTCCTTGGCCATATGAATAAGGCCATTGAGCGAGGTGCAAGCTACGAAGCCGAATGGGATCAAGCCTTTGCTGCTTACAAAGCTAAATATCCCGCAGAAGCGGCTGATTTTGAAAGGTATCTCAGTGGTCAACTCCCTGACGGTTGGGATAAAGAGCTACCCACCTTTACCCCCGAAGATGCAGGCATTCCTACCCGTAAGCACTCGGCGGCTATCCTCAACATCTTAGCCCCTGTATTACCTGAGTTAATCGGTGGTTCGGCTGATTTAACCCACTCCAACTTAACAGAATTAAAAATTTCTGGCGACTTCCAAAAAGGAGCTTATGGAAATCGTAACGTTCACTTTGGGGTACGTGAGCATGGGATGGGAGCCATCTGTAACGGAATGGCTTTACATGGATCGGGTTTAATTCCTTACGGTGCAACTTTCTTAATCTTTACCGATTATATGCGGGCTTCTATACGTTTGTCTGCTTTGTCCCAAGCAGGAGCCATCTGGGTGATGACTCACGACTCCATTGGACAAGGGGAAGACGGACCTACTCACCAACCAGTAGAAGTTTTGGCTTCTTTACGGGCCATCCCTGATTTAACAGTTATTCGTCCTTGTGATGGTAATGAGTGTTCCGGGGCTTATAAAGTTGCAGTTGAGAAGGCGAAAGCCAATGCACCCAGTTTATTAGCCTTTACCCGTCAAAATGTACCTAACCTCCCTGGAACTTCCCTCGAAGGAGTGGCCAAGGGAGCTTATGTGATCGTTGATTGTGACGGCACCCCTGACATCATTCTGATGGGAACAGGTTCAGAAGTTAGTCTTTGTGTGGAAGCGGCAGAAAAATTAACCGGTGAAGGCAAGAAAGTTCGTGTGGTTTCTATGCCTTCTTGGGAGTTATTTGAAGCGCAAGATGAGGCTTATAAAGAGTCTGTTTTCCCCAAAGCAGTAACTAAACGCTTATCTGTGGAAGCGGCTGTTAGCTTTGGTTGGTCTAAATATGTTGGACCTGAAGGGGATAGCGTTAGTATTGATACTTTTGGTGCTTCTGCTCCTGGTAAAACCTGTATGGAGAAGTTTGGTTTTAGTGTGGATAATGTATTAGCCAAAGCTAAAGCTCTTTTAGGTTAATTCTCCCATCATTTTGATTGATTGAAGCCCTCTAATTTTTTAGAGGGCTTTATTGTATGTCCTAACACTGAACTCACGCAAAAAAATGGGGTGAGCACAACTCACCCCAGCACTTGACTTAAGCTTATATTAGTCGAAAACTAAGGTGCTAAGGCATGACCCCGTAGTAAACTACCAATGGTTTTGGCAGTAATTTTCATTTGAACTAAGGGATTAGCAGGAACAACGGTTTTGTAGAGGTAACTATCAAAAGTCATCCGTTGTACGTCCTTATCCGCACACATTTCCACAAACGCCTCACGAGAAGCATCTGAACGATAGAAGACTCGTTGTAAAATATCTAAGACTAGGTAAGTCATACCATATTGCTTATCCCAACGTTTGAGATAAACCTTTAAATCATCTTCGCTGGGAATACGTTGACCAGCATTGCTCATTTCCACAATAGTCTCTGCACACATCCGCGCTGACTTGGCTGCAAAATAAATCCCTTCTCCAGAAGACTTAGTTACAGTTCCGGCCGCATCTCCCACCAACGCAACACGGCCCACCACACGACGAGGACGAGGGTGTTCAGGAATGGGGTGCGCCTCTACCTTAATAATCTCTCCGCCTTCTAATCGGCGGGCTGCACGGGTTCTTATCCCTGCTTGAAGGTCTTTAATGAGGGTTTTATTAACCTTCATTGTTCCTGTTCCTACTGCCACGTGGTCATACTTAGGAAACACCCAAGCATAGAAGTCAGGGGAGACATCGTTACCCACATACATCTCTGCTAGGTCTTCATAGTAAGCCATTTTGTCTTGGGGTAAGCGAATCCGCTCTTGGAAAGCGATCGCATAATTATAGTCTCCTGCATCGATGGCTTTAGCAATGCGAGAGTTAGCTCCATCTGCACCGATAACGACATCAACCTGTAGGGTTTTCTTCTCCCCTACACCATTGCCATTAGAATGATCAGCGTAATGGAGAGTATAAGATCCATTGCTAGTTTTGGGAATATCTAATTGATAGACCGTTCCATTGATCAGGTTGGCACCTAGTTTTGCGGCGCGGTCCCGAAGGAACCCATCTAGCACTTCCCGACGACACATTCCAATATACTCATCTTGGCGGTCAAGATTAATATCAACTTCGACATTGGATGGGGAAATCATTTTCATCTTCCGCACCCGTCGATCAATAATTTCGGGGGGTAATTCAAACTCACTCACCATACATAGGGGAATAGCACCCCCACAGGGTTTGGCATTATCGAGTTTGCGCTCGAATAAGTATGTTTCTATGCCAGCTTTTGCCAATGTTTCTGCTGCAGAAGATCCGGCCGGTCCTGAACCGACAACAGCTACTCGTAAAACCAAAGCTATTCTCCTAATTTCCAGAAGGGATTACGGATCGCATCGTATCACAGACGTTTGCATTTAAGTCGGCGATCGCTTAAAATCTCCTCAACTTGAAACACTCCTTAATACTTCTGTTACATTTGTTCAAAAATCCACTCTTTTCTTCAAGAGTATTTTTAGAAGATAAACAAAAATATAGAATGCAGAAACCGTTAAAAATTCTACATTCTACATTCTACATTCTTAATTCGAGGTTGCTGCTTGTGCTTCATCAGCAAAAGGAACATCCACAAATCCTAATTCATATAACTGTTGATAGGACTTTTGTCCTAAATCTGTGGTGGGGTTTTGAGAACGGATGATCTGAACTAACAGAGGAACTGCTAACTCGGCTTGATCTTGCGCTCTATGAACCAAAGCCAGTTGATAAGTGGCCGAATCCCTCATTTGTCCTGTTTTCAAAGCTTTGTCTCTTTGGGCATCATAAACCTTGGTATCGATTCCAGAAAAGCTGTTAGCCAATTGTAGATGAAAGTTAGATAATTGATTAAAAACTTTACGAGCTTGTTGTAACTTAGTGACAGCGAGATCGTAGTTTTCCTCATTAATGGCTTCACTCGCTTCATCCATCAATTTTTCTCCTCCTTGTAAACTTAAGAGGCTATCAGCTTGCGTCAAGGGACGTAGATTATTGGGATCAGAGGGATCGTCTGAGGGAACTTCTGTTCCTTGTGCGGCATTATCTTGGGCTCCCGTTTGAGCCAAGACGGATTCAGATGCACTGGCCCCTAGAAAACAAGAGACAGCCATCATGGTTGGTAAACTAAGGCTAAAAAAGTTAGATTTTAACATGGGATAACTAAATAAAACAAAAAGATAAGAAGACACTATTAGTAATCTTTGAGATATATTAACACTTGTAGGAAAGATTAACCTTCTTTTAGAAATAGGAACAAAAATTGAGGCTCAGATGTCAACCGTTTTCATAAACTTTATCAATAGATAAGTCTTCTTTTTGAGAGGCTGCTACAGCTAGGCGATCGCAACGTTCATTTTCTGCATGGCCAGCATGACCTTTAACCCAGATAAATTCTACTTGATGGTGTTCGCATAAATCTAATAATCTTTGCCACAAATCATGATTTTTAGCCATTTCTTTGGAATTCCTTTGCCAATCATTCGCTTGCCATTTTTTTGCCCATCCTTTAGTTATGGCATCTACTAAGTAACGAGAATCCGTATATAAGGTAACATCACAGTGTGCCGTTAAGGCTTCCAAGCCAATAATCGCAGCCATCATTTCCATGCGGTTATTGGTGGTTAAACGATAACCCCCTGAGATTTCTTTGCGGTGCTGATTATAGATTAAAACAACCCCATAACCACCTTTTCCAGGATTACCAGAACAGGCACCATCTGTGTAGATTTCTATTTTTTTCATGAAATTCTCACTTAGCCAACCAAAGACAAATTTAACATACTAGAGAAATTTATAATTTATAATTTCGACGGGAATGTTAACCTAAATGTCGGCAGGAATCCCCGTAAGACTAAGTGCGTGGGAGGAATGACGACCAACAAATAAACCGCAAAGCGTCCACATTTGAGAAAATAATGATACAATAGTATCACCTTTTGACCAATATTATGGCTAAAACCCAACCTATTACATTAGATGAACCGATACAACCTGAAACTAAAACAGTTGAACTACCCCAACGCAAGGCGATGGGGATTCTTTACACGATAAAGTATCGTCTTGGAGCGTCCAAAAGCCCCTCTAGTACCTCCCTCTTTTCAAAGAGATTGGCTTTACTTTTACGTCCAATGTTAGC
>JASJEA010000256.1 GCA_030064935.1 Crocosphaera sp.
CTGATCTTAATGGGTCGTTAATGATAGCTTTAGTGGGGCAGAGTGTAAGGCTGCCTGGAGGTTCGAGTCTGTTGGCTTGTCCGATAGACTTAGGGCTACAGAAAGCCCACGCTATAGCGACAGCTTAGCGTTGGGAACCTTACAAGAAGATTACGGCGAGCCTCTTCTAGACGACGTTCCTCTTGTTCTAATCTTAACTCTTCTTCGTGGAGTTGCATTTCTTGCTGACGTTTTTGATAATCATCATCGGAGTGAGTTATGTTGTTTTCAGGAGGTTCACTCATGGTTTTTTGTCTCCATTGATAATTTAATCTGATTTGAGAAATTAGTCTCTGACACAATGCAAAGTGAGAGATTTTGATTCAATTGCTTACCACCAGTCTGGATAAACCAACTCCTGGATAATAATGGTCTAAAATTTGTTGATAATCATAGCCTTTTCTCGCTAATTTATAAGCTCCTGTTTGACTCATTCCCCTTCCCTTGTGAGCGCGGGCAACAATTTCATCCGTCGCTGCATACAAAGACTCTACTACACCACCTTGGTGACTTAAAATCTGTCCTGTGGTGCTTTGTACGGCATGATGGCCCGTGTTATATTCACTGTTTAACCCTTTGTACACCTGCCAACGCTGGGTATTCCCCAAATCATACCAATTGCTGGCCGGACGGATCATATGAACCAGTGCATAGGAACGAGCGGCGATCGCCTGAGCTTTGAGGGCTTCAGTTGGGGCGTTGGCGTGCATTTCACTGCCTACCACACTATATAAATAATGCTCCAAGTCAACGTGATTGACTACTAAGAGACTGTTTCCTTGAGAAACCAAGAGAATTTTACCCCGATACCAGCGATCGCCAACATAGATCAAACCACCTTCTGCCGATTGAACCCAAACTACCCCAGGCAAGGATTTTCCCCCAAAGGATAAAAAATTACCACTGGGGCGTATATTCCACCCCTGATTGCCTGTCAGGGTTTTAATCTGTTTGTTCTGGCGATCGCTGACAATGGCTTGCCCTGATACCCCTAGGGTGGTTCCTGGGGCATCTCGTAAAATGGCCACTCGAATATCTAAAGGCGGGGGTTGATAGTTAGGAGGGGCAGGGGCTAAAGATTTAGGAGAAGGTGGAGGGGCCTGTTTTGGAGGGCTTTGGGGGTTTAGTTTCTGAGTTATGTTTGTGTTTTTAGGACTTTCTGGTGGGTTTTTGGGTTGAGGTTGAGGGGATTTTAGTTTTGGTTGTTTGAGATAAGGGGTTTGAATATCTGAGTTTTCTGTGGTTATTTGTGAGTTATGTTGAGTTGGTTGCAGTTGACTGAGGGAAGGTAAGGGGTTTGTTGGTATTTCTTCTACTGATGGAGGGGTTGAGGGTTGCCAACGAGTAATGATTATGGGAAGGGTAAAAACACACACCACAGGAAATCCCCAGAGATGAGGACGGTTGACGAATAAGTTTTTTAATAACTTTTTCATAACACCATTAAGTCAACAAAGGATAAATAGTTACTAAAATAAATAACAAGTTTAACTATTATATCAGTTGTCCTTTCTCTGTTGTAATTTTGTGTTAAGTTTAAGGGTAATTATTGTGTTTTCTAAATACTTCAATCTATGTCTGTTTCTTCTGGAAGCTTAGTTGCGGCTCAGCCTAAATCTTTGTATCGGATTGACAATTCTTCCCCTAAATTGGTAGAAGTTTTGGTTGACTGTCCACAGGAACAAGGGTCAGATTATAATCAACGCAAATTATATCGATTATACACTTATACTGTACCTTCTGATATTTTTGTGCAACCAGGAGACATTGTTAGTGTTCCTTTTGGCAGACAAATTTTAGGAGGAATTGTAATTCGCTACACTCACTCTCTTTCTGATGAACTTGATTATAATCAAGTTAAAAATATTTATGAGGTTATTGCTTCTGGATTTTTTAATCAAACATATTGTACTCTTTTAGAACGGGTTTCTCAGTATTACTATACAGATTTAATGACTGTGATTAAAGCAGCTTTACCTCCAGGTTTGTTGAAAAAATCTCAACGCAGAATTCGTTTAAATAGAGATAATATTCCTCCTGGTGCAGAAACATTTTGTCGTCCGGTTGCTGCTAAAATTTTAAGATTATTATTAGAACAAAAAACGGGAGATTATAGTGTCAAATATTTACAGCGTAAAATTAAAAATGCTCATCAAGGCATTAAGGAATTAACGCAAAAAGAATGGGTTTTTAGTTATATAGAAACCCCTAAAAATACCAAAATAAAACAACAAAAGGCGGTGACTTTAATTGTTAGTCATTTTCCACCTAACTTAACCCCAAAACAATTAAATGTTTTGCAAGTATTACGACAACAAGGGGGAGAGTTATGGTTAACTGATTTATTGAATTTATGTGGAGTTAGTTCTTATATTATTGAGGCCTTAGAAGATAAACAATGTGTAATCATTGAGTATCGAGAAAGATTAAGATTACTCGAAACGGAAGAACAAAAAAGAGATCAAAATAAAATTTTAACCTCACAACAAACTGAGGCACTAAAAATTATTAATGATTCAGAAGATTACCAAGAAATTTTATTACATGGGGTGACAGGCTCAGGAAAAACAGAAGTTTATTTACAAGCAATTGATCCTTTATTGAAGCAAGGTAAATCTGCTTTAATTCTTGTGCCTGAAATTGGCTTAACTCCTCAACTAACTGATAGATTTGTGGCAAGATTTGGTAATAAAGTTTATGTCTATCATAGTGATTTATCGGAAGGAGAAAGATATGACACTTGGCGACAAATGTTAACCCAAGAGGCAAAAGTGATTATTGGGACTAGATCCGCCGTTTTTGCCCCATTACAAAACTTAGGTTTAATCATCTTAGATGAAGAACATGATTCAAGTTTTAAACAAACTCAACTCTCTCCTACCTATCATGCGAGAACGGTGGCCAAATGGCGAGGAGAATTAGAAAATTGTCCTGTAATTTTAGGCTCGGCAACTCCTTCTTTGGAGACTTGGGTTTCTGTTAATTATTCTCAGTCATTACCCCCTAATTATCATTATTTATCCTTACCTGAAAGGATACAATCTCGACCTTTACCTCCCGTTGAAATTGTAGATATGAGGGAAGAATTAAAGCAGGGCAATCGATCTATTTTCAGTCGTGCTTTACAAAATGCACTGATAACATTGAAAGAAAAAAATCAACAGGGTATTTTATTTGTAAGTCGTCGGGGACACAGCACCTTTGTGTCTTGTAGAAGTTGTGGTTATGTTATGGAATGCCCTGATTGTGATGTTTCTTTGTCTTATCATTATGCTCATGAAGGAGCAACAGAATTATTACGCTGTCATTATTGTAACCATACCCAAATCCAACCTCCTAAATGCCCTGAATGTAATTCACCTTATTTCAAATTTTTTGGTAGTGGAACCCAAAAAGTAACCCAAGCATTAAAGCAAGAATTTCCGCAATTAAAGCCTTTGAGATTTGATAGTGATACCACACGTCGTAAAGGTTCTCATCGTCGCTTATTAGAGCAATTTTCACGGGGTGAAGCTGATATTTTGGTGGGTACACAAATGTTGACCAAAGGGTTAGATTTAGCCCAAGTTACTTTAGTCGGTGTTGTAGCTGCCGATGGATTGTTATATTTATCAGATTATCGAGCATTAGAAAGGGCTTTTCAAACCTTAACACAAGTAGCTGGAAGGGCTGGAAGAGGAGAGGAACCCGGACAGGTTATTATCCAAACCTATTCCCAAGAAAACCCTGTTATTCAGGCAGTTAAAAATCATGATTATCATGGCTTTATTAATGAAGAATTACCCCGAAGAGAAGAATTAAATTTTCCGCCCTATGGACGTTTAATTTTATTACAACTAACGGGTTTAGATTCTCTAGAAGTTCAAAATACGGCTGAAGCATTAGGGGAGTTTTTAGAAGAAACTATGGGATTGGATTGTGACATATTAGGCCCTGCACCCGCTAGTATTATGAGGTTAGCTAAACGTTATCGATGGCAGATTTTACTTAAATTTTTACCCAATGCTAGGGTAATTATTCCTGATATTAAAAATTGGTATGATTTATGCCCTAAATCTGTGAGTCTAAAAATTGATGTTGATCCTTTACATATTAACTAAATCGTGTTAGAGTACACTGAAAAATATACAATTTTTACCCCATATTAATAACCAATGAAAAAACAGTTATCTTTGAGTTTCGAGATGAGGGGCTAATGTTAGGACATCCTAATAAAAATAGAGTGACCGAAAAAAAGGGTTCCAAGCCTCCAAATTGAGGTGGAGGTAATTCTAAATTCTAAATTCTGATTGACATTATTATGTATCAAACTGATGGTCTAAATTATCCGAAAAAAGTTCTTCCAACCATGTATGATTTGCCTAGTGAAGAGCCGGAGGAACCTGGTTTGCCTGACGAATTTCATGATTTCCAACCTCATCTACTCAGAAAGACATTTCATCCTACTAATTATTCCCCAGATGAAGTGTTTATTGCTACGGATATGAATCTTTATTATGATGTGCGTCATACGGGCTGGTATAAGCGTCCGGACTGGTTTGCTGTGGTAGGAGTAGATCGCTTATATGAACAGCAGGATATGAGGTTGAGTTATGTGGTATGGCAAGAAGGTATTAATCCCTTTGTGGTGGTAGAATTACTCTCACCAGGAACAGAAAAAGAAGACTTAGGAAAAACATTACGAAAAGCAGAAAATCCCCCGACTAAATGGGAGGTTTACGAACGGATTTTAAGAGTCCCTTATTATATTGTTTTTGACCGTTATACTGATAAGTTAAGAGCATTTCAGTTAACAGGAAGTCATTACAGAGAATTAGAATTAATTGAATCTCGCATCTGGATGGAAGATATTAGCTTAGGTTTAGGACTTTGGCAAGGTTCTTATGAAGGAATAGAAAGGCTATGGTTGCGTTGGTATGATCGTAATCGTAATTGGATTTCTACCCCTGAAGAAATAGCAGAAAAAGAAAAACTAAGGGCCGAAAAAGAAAAACTAAGGGCCGAAAAATTAGCACAAAAACTAATTGATATGGGAGTTGATCCAGAAGATATTTTAAAATAGGATATAGAACTATGATTAACACTTATTTATTACAACTATCTAAAGATGAATTGAGCAAACCTTTGACAAAAAGACTTCCTAGCTCAATTGTATTTTCTCCTACAGTTTTGTCTCCAGAAAAACCAGCTATTATCTACTTACATGACTGGAATAAATATCCTTACAGTGCATCAATTTGTTCTTTGGGTAAAGGATTAGCAACACAAGGCTATATTTTTATCAGTTTAGGGATATATCGTCGAGGAGTAGAAGGTCAAATGGTAGCTATTCCTGAAAATGATATTGATGATATTAATCGAGGAATACAATATTTAAAAGGTAATGGTTGTCATAATATTATTCTTATGGGTGAAGGAGTTGGTTCTTTAAGTGTACTTAAATACCAATTAACTAAAGACGATAATGATATAAAAGGAATTGTTTTAATTCGTTCTTGGCCCAATTTAGATGCTTTCCTGAAGAATAAGATAGGAGAAACAAGATATCAAGCTATATTAGAAAAATCTGCCCCTGAAGTCATAGAAGGAAGCGAAGGGTTATGGGTTGATTTTACGTTCCCTTATTCTTCAGAGGAATCTTTATTAATTTATCAATCTTATGAGTCTTGGTTGTCTTGGTGGAGTGCTAATGCTGAGACAAAAATGTTCAATTTATTGGCTGAAATATCAACCCCTGTTTTGGCTATTTCTCCCTTAAAAGAAATAAATTCAAAAGGTATCAATACAACAATTATCAATGTAGATGAAAATGAAACAATCGAAACATTAATTGATTGTTGGATCAATCAATTAGAAGTTCAGAAAACCGCTAACTGTCAGTTAGATGCAACCAAAATGATCCCAATTAATGAGATTATTAAGGTTAAAACATCTGATAATCGTTCTTTAATTGGGTTGCTCTGGGAAGATGATAGATGTCAAGAAAATAAAACAATTATTATTCATGTTAGAGGAAAAACAGGAACCCCAATCACTGAACCTTTAACCTCAGAAATGGCTGAAGTTTATGTTAATAATAAGATAGCAACTTTAGTCATTGAATTACACCGAAGTGGTTATGGTGGTAGCATGGAATCACCAGCAGAAATAGATGTAGAAGATATTCATACTTTTGTTCAATTGATCTTAAAACGAGGCTATAGTTACGTTATTTTATCTGGGCAGAGTTTAGGTAGTAATAGTATTATGCGCTATTGTGTTCAACATCCTCATCCCAATATAAAGGCCATGGTTCATTTTGCTCCTACTCAAGATGCTGCTAATTGGTTAATCAATCATCTGGGTTCTGAAACTTATAATAGTCTACTAAAAGAGGCTAAAAAAGCGATAGAAAATGGTCAAGGAAATCTAGGTTTAATTGGGAAACCACCCTATGATAAAATGCTGTCTCCTCATCGTCCGAATGCTTGGCTATCTTGGTGGGGTCCTGATGCAGACACAGCGAATTTAAAGACTATTTCTGAGGTAAAGATTCCCATTTTAATGCTGTGTGGTAGTCAAGATTTTTTCAATGATCGAGAGCGTCTTGATACCCTCAAAGCAGCAGCAATCAATTCACCCCTTACGGATATTATTTGGTATGAGGGATGTGGTCATAATTTTGCTAACTTTGAACAACAAGCAGCGAATGATGTTGTTGATTGGCTGAATAAATTGTAGTTGCTAAAGTAAGAGTATAGCATAGGGAAAACTTTAACATTTTTCTATGCTTTACCTTTCATTTAGAATATACAATTATGAATTTTTCTTCGCAGTTACAAAAAATACTCGTTTAACATCAGGAATATGACGAGGAGGTAATTTATTTATATACCTTCCAAAATGAGCATTTTCATCTCCTGGTTGAACCACTGATGCTGTCCAACCATGATCAGCAAACAGGGTTTCTGGTTCATCAAAACCAGAACACCAATGTTGTCTAATTTTAGTATCACCTTCTAACGATTTGCGGTTAAGTAAGTCAGCAGCTAGATAACTGTTTTGAGCACTGACATCAGAAATTGTTTTTAAGAGTTGATTAACTTCGATTTCAGTTAAGTAATATAACAAACCTTCTAATAACCAAATAGAAGGTTGATCTTGGCGATATCCTGATTCTAATAGTAAATGAATCCAAGGCAATCGTAAATCAGCTTTGATACTAGAAAGGTTATTTTTAGGATAAACTTCTTGAAGTATAGCATTTTTATAATCTAAAACTTGTGCTTGATCAACTTCATAAATATGGGTATTTTCTGGCCAATTTAAACGAAATGCTCTAGTATCCATTCCTGCACCTAAGATAATGATTTGATTACATTGAAAAGCTGACTTAATTAAAAAATCATCGAAGAAACGAGTACGAACCGGTATATAAGGTCGTCCTTTTTCTTTTGTAATAATATTTTTCTTAGGATCTAATGCTAAAAAAGCTTCTTCTCCTGCTAATTTTCTCGCATAGGGATCTTTAAATAGAGAATTTTCTCGTTCTGTTTCTATTGCACGTTCAGCAGC
>JASJEA010000257.1 GCA_030064935.1 Crocosphaera sp.
CGTTGGGATACTTTAACTCCTCAAGAAAAACAAGGATTTCCTCCCATTGTTCCTGACTTTATCATTGAATTAGTTAGTCCTAGTGATCTAAAAAATCAACGATATGAAAACTTACAAGCAAAGATGCAAGAATATTTAGAAAATGGAGTACAATTAGGCTGGTTAATTGAACCATCAACAAAAATAGTGGAAGTCTATCGATTTGGAAAACCTGTGGAAATTTTAAATAATCCTCAAAGCTTATCTGGAGAAAATATTTTACCTGGATTTAGTTTAAACTTAAGTGAAATTTTTTAAATCAATTCATAATAGGATTTTATTCATTTTATTGTTCGGTTTATTCTTCCGTTCAATTGTTGCTTTTTGGTTACTTCCTGGTTACGATGAAGGTTATTATTATCTTTATACAAAACATTTAGATTGGAGTTATTTTGATCATCCCCTTTTCGTCTCATTAACCACTGGTTTTGGAGTTTGGTTAACGAATATTACCTCTCCTTTTACCCTGCGTATTGGCACCATAATTTTCTATACAGGTAGTTTATATTTATTCTATCTTTCTAGTGCTAAACTGTTTACAAAAAGAGCAGCAGAAATAACGTTAATTCTTGCTTCAATTATTCCCATTTTTCAATTAGGTTTTGGTATCGTTTCCCTTCCTGATAGCCCTTTAATATTCTTTTGGTCTGCTAGTTTATTATGTGCAATTGATGAATTTTTTTGTCAATCACAAGAGCATTATATTCCAAGTTATCGTCTTAGTATTTTGGGTATTTTAATTGGTTTAGCTTGTTTAAGTAAGTATCATGGCTTTGTTTTAGGATTTTGTTTAGTCGCTTTTTGTTTACATAGTAATGAGCATCGTAGTGCTTTATTTTCTAAGTGGATATTATTAGGATTAATCTTATTTATTATTACATTATTCCCTATCTTATTTTGGAACTATCAACATGATTGGGCATCCTTTAGATTTCAACTCTTTGATCGCTTTCAAACTGTACCTAATCAGCCTAAAACCTCCTATAATTTCCTCAATTCTCTAGGAGTTTTAGGGGTAAATTTAGGTTTACTTTTTCCCACTATTGGCATTCCTTTATGGTATGTAACAGTAAAAAGTTTATGGTTAAACATAAGCCAAAGAGTTAAGCATAAACATGATTATTATTTAGATAAAAAACAGTTATTTATCTTTTGGATATCATTACCTTTAACTTTAGGATTAATTATTTTAGGAGGTAAACAACAAATCTTAGTAACTTGGCCAATGCCTGGCTATTGGGGGATGATTTTATTATTAGGTTTTTATGGTGAACAATGGGAAAACTATTCAAAACGATGGGTAAAAAGATGGTTGTTAGGAAGTGCGATCTCTATTAATACAATTATTTTATTATTATTAATTCATATTAATACAGGGGCTTTATTACAATCTAGTCAATACCCTTTATTGGGCGGCTTTTTAACCCCTGAAACCGATCCCACAACTGATTTAATTGATGTCCAACAATTAAGAGAAAAAGTAAGTCAATCTCCTACCTTATTAAATGCTTTAAAAAACTCAGATTTTTTATTTACTAATGCCTATTATTTAGCAGGATTAATCGACTTAGCCTTAGAGCCCTTAAATGATATTCCTGTTACTTGTTTTACTTATGATAGACGAGGGTTTGATTTTTGGCCAGATACAGATCAATGGATTGGTCAAAATGCTCTTTATATTACTTTAGAGAGATTTCATGAAATGTCGGAATTGACTGCTGAATTTAGAGTTTTTTTCCAAGAAATTGAAGAAATAGGAAACATAGAAATTAAAAGAGGGGGCGTAGTTATCGATAAATTTTACTTCTATCGAGCAAATAATTTACTAAAACCCTATGTTTCTACAGAAAATTCTATTCGATAAAATCAGAAATATAAGAAGATTTTTTGTCTCTTTATCCTGGTTGAAATAGTTAACATTTTAGGGGTATATTATCAATTTGCTACCATTCCATGAATTTCCACGATTAGTTTCTATTTTTTGATTACCTATACTATAATAGCCAGAAAATCCTTTATTATTAGGAGCTAAGGTAAAGAGAAAATTGCCTTGTTGTTGGGATTTATTTGACCATTTACCTTCAAGGGTACGACCATTATTAAGAGTTTTTCCTTCAGTTATTGTTCCCGTCAAATTTATACTAGGGATGGTAAAATTTCCTGTAACTTGATTATCTTTAAGTTGTAACGTCATTGTTCCTTTAAAACTTTTATTATTCATGCCAACAAAAGAGTGATTCCAATTTCCCGACCAATAATCATTAACTTCTTCTTTTACTGGAGAATTCACTGATTCTGGTAAACTATTATTTTCTTGAGATTCTTTGACTATGGGTTCTTGAATAATCTTTGTTTCAAGTGATTTATCAATTGTAACTAAATCTCTTATTTCCTCCAACATCATTTGTGGGCATAAAGAAGAATTTATAGAGATTGAATCAGGATTATTCTCCAAGAAATCTTTGATACTATAACAGCCTCTTGCTATTAATTGGTTCAGTGATTCAAGGGGCAATTGCATAGTATCTTCTTGACCTACAAAAGTAGCTAATAAATGTCCATCTGATGAAAAACTAAGGTTTTTAATACCATGATAAGAGACTTGCCACACGGCTATTTTTTTATTTTGTTTTAAGTCCCAAATCTTTATATAACCAGCATTATCTCCACTAATAATTCTTTGATTATCGAGACTAAATATGGCTGCTGTAATTCTATTGTCATTATTCGTATAGCTTAGGGGATTCTGACGATCTTTTTCCTTCACCTGAAAAATAGAACTATATCTTCCTTGTTGTTGCTTATCCAAGTCTTTCCAGACACGAATGGTATTGTCTTCTCCAGCAGTGACTAATAGTTGAGAATTGGGACTAAAATTGATTGCCCATATTTTTCCGATATGATCTTGAAAGGTATTCAAATTTTTCTCATTCACATCAGTTATCTGAATTTTGTTATCTTTATCGACAAGAGCAAGTAACTTTTTATCAGGACTCAAAATAGGCTGATTTTTTTTGACTTCATGCTTGGGAAAAGAATCAACATTTTGATGATCGAATAAGTGAATTGGTAAATTCCATAAACGAGTTGTACCATCATCTCCCGAACTAACTATCTGTTTAGAATTCGCAGTAAATTTCACACTACGAACAGGTCCATTATGTCCCTCAAATTGGGCTAATTTCTTACCCTTTAAGTTCCATATTCTTACCTTTCCATCTTCTCCTCCACTGGCAATATACTGACTATCAGCACTAAAAGCGACATTCCAGATAGAACCTTGATGAGCTTGCCATACTTTTCCAACTCTTTGCTTTTCAGAATTCCATAAACTATTTTCTGATGTCCAAAGACCAATATCACCACCATTACCAGCAGCAACAATATGTTTTCCATTGGGACTAAAAAAAGCACCCCAACCTGGAAATTTATTGGTTATGTCCGATGCTTTAATAGCATCTTTTTGGGGAATAAATAATGTTGATAACGGTTTGGGTTGATGAGATTGTTTCACATTTTTGATATCCCAGATTTTGATCTGTTGATCCATCCCAATTGTAACCATAATATCTTGATCATTATTGGGATGAAAATCAACAGTTTTGGCGAAATTAACAGGTTGTTTATTATAATCTGCTTTCCAGAGTGCTAATCTGTTTCCTTGTAAATCCCACAAACCAATATTACCTTTGCCTCCTTCTCCTTCAACTATTGCTAAGTTTTTTCCATCTGAACTAAAACTGACATAGCGTACATAACCATGAGCGTAACCTTTATAAGCTTGTATTGCTTGATGCTTTGGCGTTTCTTTTAAGTGAATATTAGGCAATTTCTGAATTTCTTCTAAGTTCCAAATACGAACGATTCCATCTTCACCGGAACTGGCCAATAATTTAGCATTTGGACTAAAAGCGACATTCCAAATGCGTTGACTCGCTTGATCTTTGGATGATTTTACATTCCATGATTTTAAAAGTTTTCCTTGTAAATCCCAGAGTTTTATGGTGCCATCTTCTCCTGCACTGGCAATGATTTGCTGATTATAATTATCCGGACTAACAATACTCCTGACGAGGATAGTGCTATCGCCTCTCATGCGGTTAGCTTCTTTGACATGATAGAGAGCCCATTGTAAAGTGTTTTGAACGTCTTCTTGAAGATTATCCGTTGACCTGAATAACTCGAATAAGGGAAATTTTACCAGTGGATCTTGTAAAGTGTATCCTGCTTGTAAACCCTGAATCATTCCATCTAATGAATTGTTGAAACGTAAACTATTTTCAGCAGCATTTCGAGAGGCGATAGCTTGATTAATTAGGCTATTTCTCTGTCCAATTAAGGAAAAAACTAGACCGGTACTTAACCCCAACATAACCGCAATTAGCACACTCCAAGTACGAAGAGTATTAAAGGTTTTACTCCTGAGACTACGTTCAATGTAGCTTTCAGCTATGCCATCCAACATCCCTAAGTTGCCATAACTTTTGATATATTCGCGCGCTTCCCCTAACTTAGATCCTTGCAAAAGATATTCAGGTTTTTGTTGTTTATTTTTCCATTCCTGGGCCGCTGTTTCAATTTTCCGTTCAATAACTATCCCTTCTCGATACTCATCTTGCCATTGTCGCAATCTTCCCCAATTTCTGATTAACGCTTCGTGAACAACATCAATGAGAATAGTTGATGATATATTTTTAGTGATTTGCTGCTCACTTTTACCTTCTCCAAGGGTTTTTTCTTCGGTTCTAACGATGAGACGATTTTTTTCATTGGCTAACTTCTGCGTTACCTGATCTAATTCTTCTAAACTATGATGGGAATTAACCAAATCACGGAGATAAAATCGTCTGCGAGTATCAAAAGTATCCCCAACTTGAGTTAATTCTAAAAAGATTCTTTTGGCGATCGCCTGTTCATTTTTATCCAAACTATTAAAAACTTCATTAGCACGTTTTTCTAAGGTTCCTTCAATTCCTCCTAACGCTTGATAGGTTTTCAGGGTTAAAAACCGTTCCCCTTGTTTTCTCGTTTCTTGCCACAATTGAGTTAAGGTATATTCTAGGAGAGGTAAACTACCTGGATAGTCTTCCACATCATTAATTAACTGTTGTTTTAAGGAACCTTCTATCTGTAAACCAACTAAATCAGCAGGTTTTTGAATCACTTCTTCAATTTCTTCTCGGTTGAGATGTTCAACATTAATATAGGGTTTCTCAATTTTAGTTACTAATTCTGAATATTCCCGTAATCTTCCCCGAAAGTCGGAGCGCATTCCCATAATAATATGAAGATTTGAATATTTTTCTAATAATTCGATTAAATGCTCAAAAAAGGTTTTACGGATATTTTCATCACACATGGTAAAACATTCTTCAAACTGATCGATAACCATGATAATTTTGTTTTTGTTACTTCTCTCTGGTTCTGAGTTTATCGAGTTTTGTTTCCTTTCCTCAACTAGCACTGACTTGATCGAGTTGGGGAGGTTTAAGGAGGCAGCATCCCAGACAATATTTAACTGTTTTAAGGGATTTTCTGTGGGAACAAATGGGGTTAAATAAGTCCAGGAATTACTTCCTGGTAGCACTTGACCCAATTTTAATTGATACAATAAACCTGCGCGTAACAAAGAAGATTTTCCACTACCAGATGCTCCTAAAACCCCTATAAATCTGCTCTTTTGTACCCGCTCAATTAAATGATTTGTCAACTTAGAGCGTCCCCAAAAAAATGTCGCATCTTCTGGAGTTTCCTGAAAATAAGATAAAGAACGATAGGGACATTTATCTCGAAATATCTGAGAAGAATACCTAGTTGTTAATACAATAGAGCGTTGAGAATTTTTAATTAATGGACGTTGAGAAGTTGCACTCATTTGCTTCTCAATAAAGTTTTGTAACTTATTACTATCCACAATTCCATCAGCGTAATTATCAGGATTCAACCCTTCTAATAACGTTTTGGTAAATAAACCTTGCTTGTAACTAATTTCTAATCCTGTTTCAAAGGATCTTGTCCCGGTAATGAAACAATAATTCTTATTAGTAGGAAGATATTTCATTAACTCCCCACTGAAACAACAATCTAACCAAACAATAACCTTTTTTACTGAACTTCTTTCTATTTCCTCTCCCAACCACCGCAAAGAAATTCCATAAATTCCCGCTTTAGGAAAAACATCACTGGTGGCTAAAAAAACATCATCATTATCATCAACAATCTGATGCCATCCATGGCCTGAAAAAAATAATAAAGCTAGATCCGATATTTCTTGCCTGGAAGGAGGATTAAAAAGATGAGTAATCTTATCTTTTAACTCCTCTAATCTTACTCCTGATTTAAGTTGATTGCTTTCTTCTCCCTTTTGACGGGGTTGTTGAGGTAAGCGTTGAATACGAAATGTTTCATAACCGTATTTTTCTAATTGTTTTGCAACATCTTCTGCATCTTTTCTTGCTACAGTTAAGTTATGCAAAGTTGTGTAAATTGGGTATTCATCAACCCCAACAATTAAAGCTTCCCATTGCTCTGTCATAACCTTTATTTTATAATAGTTTTTGTAGTCTGAATCTGCTTTAGTGAAACAAACAATTGAAAGGATTATAGATCAGCAAAACGCAAAAAACAAGAAATATTTTGTTTTTTTATGATCTAATCCCGTTCAAGACACTGAGGGAAACCCGATGAATACAGAAATATACGAGACAAGATTAGCTTTTTTACTCGCGTTAAGCGAGCTCAAAATTCCTCTTAATGAGGGGGAAAAAAAAACTTTAGCCGACATTGCCACCCAACTAGATTTACAACCTTTAGCATGGAAAGATTTTACCGAACCCATGTTATTAAAAATGATCGAATCTAACCGCCAATTAAATCAACACTATGTTGAATATAAAACCAAACTAGGTAACTGCCCAGAAATACCTCAAATATTATCAGA
Organism: Crocosphaera sp.; assembly: GCA_030064935.1. Taxonomy (GTDB): domain Bacteria; phylum Cyanobacteriota; class Cyanobacteriia; order Cyanobacteriales; family Microcystaceae; genus Crocosphaera. Next base: position 6,980 of record JASJEA010000257.1, read on the forward strand.
AACAGAACAGGAACTTTATCCCTTAATGGATATGAGTGCTACTGTGAGAGAAAGAGGGTTTAAATCCAAAGCTAATCCCACAGGATACGAAGGTCAAATTAATAATGTTGTCTTTGTTGTCAGTCGTTCAGAAAAACCTGAAGCTGCGGTAAAAAAACTCTCATCTCTCGACAAATTGAAACAGATGCTAGATGAGTCAATTCTATGATATAGACTATTATCGATCAATGTAATGAGTGATATTATTTATCCCACACTGGACTTCTTTATTTATGATTTAAAGGATGCTATCAATGCAACTGAAGAGGAAAAAAATCAACTTCGAGAGAGCTTTCGGGCTAAACTTCCTCCAGATATTGCATTAGTTGATTCTGACTTTGAATCTGAATATTTAGAACTACTCCCTAACCAAAAATATTATGATTTTAGTAACGAAAATAATACCATTGAAGGTTACTATTATCCCGTTCGGTTAAATGACACTTATGGATTACAAATTGATTGTTCTATTAATAATCTAATTGAGCCTCAACCTGTTGCTAGTTTTGCTATCCTTAAACAAGAAATTGAATCTAAATTAAAAGTTCAAAAATATAGCCTTGGACAGACTTTGATGCTATCGTGTTCAAGACCAGAAAATTTTAATCAATCTTCTCAAGAAATCGCAAAATCTTGTTATGAAGTATTGCGAAATAATAGCAATTTTTATCAAGATTTATGGGGAAAAGGAAAAATTTTTGATGGTGAAATATTTGAG
>JASJEA010000081.1 GCA_030064935.1 Crocosphaera sp.
ATCATCATATTTATGCCCAAATTATTGATGACGTAGCACAACATACCCTGGCCGCAGCTTCTACCGTAGAACCAGATTTGAAAAAGAGTCTTTCTTCTGGGGCAACCTGTGAAGCCTCTGCCGCAGTAGGCAAGTTGGTGGCCGAAAGAGGGATGGCCAAAGGCATCGAACAAGTGGTGTTTGATCGCGGTGGTAATCTTTATCACGGTCGTGTCAAAGCCTTAGCCGATGCCGCTCGCGAAGCGGGACTACAGTTTTAGATCACACCATAAATCTTTATTTTTTAGAGTAAAGGGTAATTCCTATGGCAAAAAATCGCAAAAATAGCCGAGATAAGGCAAAAGAGAGCAACTGGCAAGAACGAGTCATCCAAATTCGTCGTGTCAGCAAAGTGGTCAAAGGAGGTAAAAAATTAAGCTTCCGTGCCATCGTTGTCGTTGGCAACGAAAAAGGTCAAGTGGGCGTTGGGGTTGGTAAAGCCGGCGATGTGATCGGTGCTGTCCGTAAAGGGGTAGCCGATGGCAAAAAACAGTTGATCGATGTCTCCCTAACCAAATCCAGTTCCATTACCCATATCGCCAAAGGGGTATCCGGTGGGGCCAAAGTTATTGTCCGTCCAGCTGCTCCTGGTACCGGTGTAATCGCTGGGGGCGCAGTGAGAACTGTATTAGAACTAGCAGGATTGAAAAATATTCTGGCTAAACAGTTAGGGTCAAATAACCCCCTGAACAATGCTAGAGCGGTCATTAACGCCCTCGAAGGATTGCGGACATTCTCTGACGTAGCTCAGGAAAGAGGAGTCCCCCTAGAGCATCTTTATACTTAAACGAAGTCTTTAATCTCAAGAAAATCTTATGAGAATACATGAAGTAAGTCCCCAAAAAGGATCAAACAAAGACCGTCGTCGCATTGGCCGCGGTATTTCCGCAGGTCAAGGTGCCAGTGGTGGCTTTGGCATGCGGGGGCAAAAATCTCGTTCAGGCACAGGAACGAAAGCTGGGTTTGAAGGGGGTCAAATGCCCCTTTATCGTCGGGTTCCTAAATTAAAACACTTTCCTTTGGTTAATCCTAGCTATTACACCATCATTAATGTGGGTAAACTCAACGGTTTACCAGCTAATACCGAAGTTACCCTAGAAAGCCTCATGGAAGCTGGTTTAATTACTAGCAATGATGGACCGTTGAAAGTGTTAGGCAATGGGGAGTTAACTGTACCTTTAACCGTTAAAGCGGCCGGTTTTACTAAATCAGCTAAAGCCAAAATTGAGGCAGCAGGAGGAAGTTGTCAAGACTTATCAACCACTGCTGAACCTAGCACAGATAATGAATAATGGATAATGAGTTATCACCTCTCCCCTCAAGGAGAGGGTGAATCTCCGTAAAATGAATTGCTTTTTTACCCACTAGAAAAATCAATTCCCCAAAATTATTAACTATCAATTATTAATTATCAATTATTAATTGTTTGCTAAAATGTCACAATTAATAAATAATCGTTGATCACTGAGGTTGCCATTAATGGTTGTCAGTCGAGAGAAAACACCTACAGCACAAGAAACTTTTTTACAAATGGCTCAAGCAGCCGGCCTACGAGGTCGGTTGTTGATTACCATTGGCCTATTAATTCTAATTCGTTTTGGAATTTTTATTCCCATTCCTGGAATCGATCGGGCTAAGTTTGTTGCTGCTATTAGCAACAGTCCCGTTTTAGGATTTTTGGATATCTTTACAGGAGGAGGGATTTCTACCCTAGGTATTTTTGCTTTGGGAATTCTTCCTTTCATTAATGCTTCGATTATTATGCAGTTATTAACTGCAGCCATTCCTTCGTTGGAAGATTTACAGAAAAACGAAGGAGAAGCTGGCAGACGGAAAATTTCACAAATTACCCGTTATGTGGCAGCAGGTTGGTCTGTTATTCAAAGTACCGCTATTACTGTCGGCCTATTACGAGAATATGCCCTCGGAGATCCCTTTTGGTTTGTTCCAGAAACAGTATTAGCCCTAACCGCCGGGTCCATGTTTGTTATGTGGGTATCGGAGTTAATTACCGAACGGGGGATTGGCAATGGAGCATCTTTATTGATTTTTGTCAATATTGTGGCTAGTTTACCGAGAACCTTAGGACAAACTATCGATTATGCCCAAACCGGGGGCAGACAAGCCGTAGCACAGGTGGTTATCCTCTTGTTAGTCTTCTTGGTGATGATTGTGGGTATTGTCTTTGTTCAAGAAGGAACTCGACGCATCCCCATCATTTCAGCTCGTCGTCAGGTAGGGCGTAAGCTTTATCGAGAAAGAACCAGCTATTTACCCCTAAGACTCAATCAAGGGGGGGTTATGCCCATTATTTTCGCTTCTGCTGTGTTGATTCTACCTCAATCCTTAGCAGGATTTTTTGGTAGTGAGGGAGCAGTCAGTCAAGTATTAGTTCAAGTAGCTAATGCCTTAAGACCGGGGACTTGGGTGTATGTAGGAGTTTACTCCTTATTAATCCTATTTTTTAGCTATTTCTACGCTTCTTTGATCGTGAACCCCGAAGATGTCTCAAAAAACCTCAAGAAAATGGGTTCGAGTATTCCTGGAATTCGTCCAGGGGAAAAAACCAAACAATATCTAGAAGGGGTATTGAACCGTCTTACTTTCTTAGGTGCCGTATTTTTGAGTTTTGTGGCTACAGTTCCTACTTTGGTTGAAGGAGCAACTGGAGTGACAACTTTTCGAGGCTTAGGAGCCACCTCCCTACTCATTCTTGTGGGGGTAGCTATTGACACCGCTAAACAAATCCAAACCTACGTCATCTCTCAACGTTATGAGGGCATGATTAAACAGTAGATAAGCAGGGTTGAGGAGTCAAAAGGCTTCCTTAACCCTATTAAATGAACAACTAACAACAACAGCAACAAGATTATGAGTGTAGGGAAGGGATTAATTTTTTTGGGTCCTCCTGGTTCGAGAAAAGGAACCCAAGCACAGAAATTATCAAAAGAACTGACGATTCCTCACATTTCCACTGGGGAAATGTTGCGAGAAGCCATCAGGAATCAAACCCCTTTGGGACAAAAGGCCCAAGCCTATGTAGATCTGGGAGAATTGGTACCCGATGAACTATTGTTAGGTTTGATTGAAGAAAGATTAAAGCAAGATGATGCTAAAAATGGCTGGATTTTAGATGGATTTCCTCGTAACGTTCCTCAAGCAGAATTCTTGGCAAAATTGCTCCAAAAATTAGCTACATTCTCCCAACAAGCCATCAATTTGGACGTTCCCGATGATGTCATCATTAAACGCTTGTTACTGCGGGGGCGAAAAGATGACAATGAAGACACCATCCGTCGCCGTTTAGAAGTTTACCGAGAAAAAACTCAACCCGTGCTTGACTATTATAGTCGCCAAGAGAAACTATCTTCCATTAATGGCGATCGCCAACCCGAAGAAGTGACTAAGGATTTAAAAGCAGTTGTCGGGTGAGGGTGAGAATTAAAGTCGGTGAAAAACCAAGAACAACAAGGAGGTTTGCTAAGATATGTGAGGGAAAGTTGATGTGGACCCTTCTTTTATGATAAAGAAACGTCCGACCGCCAAGTCAATTGAACTTTTCCTAATTATACTATTCGAGGAATCAGATTGTGTCAAAACAAGACCTAATTGAAATGGAAGGAACCGTAACCGAGTCTCTTCCCAACGCCATGTTCCGAGTGGACCTCGACAATGGGTTTAATGTTTTAGCCCATATTTCAGGAAAAATCCGCCGTAACTACATTAAAATTTTGCCTGGGGATCGGGTTAAAGTGGAATTAACCCCCTACGATCTCACCAAAGGTAGAATTACGTATCGGCTTAAAGGGAGTAAAAAGTAAGGGATGGGGGGCTCAAAACCCCTAATAATTATCCCTGAGACTCCCATGTTAGCTGACATAAACAAGCAAATTTTGCTATAATAGTAAGCTTGCAGTCCTGCTGTAGAAAAACCATGAAAGTTAGACCATCAGTCAAAAAAATGTGTGAAAAATGTCGCGTTATACGGCGACGGGGAAGAGTCATGGTACTTTGTACTAACCCAAAACACAAACAACGTCAGGGTTAGGATAAGCGATCCCTAAGACCTCAACCAAACATCAAACAAACCAACAAGAACAAGCTAAGAGGGTAAAGTAAAGTGGCAAGGATATCTGGTGTTGACCTGCCAAGAGATAAGCGAGTCGAAATTGGGTTAACTTATCTGTATGGCATTGGTTTATCACGATCTCAGGAAATTTTAGCAGAAACAGGTGTCAACCCCGATACCCGTGTGCGAGACCTAAGCGACGAAGATGTAGCTAAATTGCGGGCCTGCATCGAAGATAACTATCAAATCGAAGGGGATTTGAGACGCTGGGAAGCTATGAACATCAAGCGATTGGCCGACATTGGCACCTATCGCGGTCGTCGTCATCGCCAAGGGCTTCCCGTGCGAGGACAAAGGACAAGAACCAACGGTCGAACCCGTAGAGGTAGAAAAGTCACCGTTGCCGGGAAGAAAAAAGCTCCTTCCAAGAAATAATTCTTCTCCATTGACAATTAAGTTACACAAAAAAATCAGCGAAAGATTATGGCGCGACCAACAAAAAAAGGCGGACCTAAGAAGCAAAAGAAAAACGTTCCCAACGGAGTGGCTCATATTCAGTCCACATTTAACAATACCATTGTGACCATTTCCGACACCAAAGGGGATGTGGTTTCCTGGTCTTCGGCCGGAGCAAGTGGGTTTAAAGGAGCCAAAAAAGGAACGCCCTTTGCGGCACAAACTGCGGCTGACTCAGCAGCCCGCCGAGCCATTGACCAAGGAATGCGACAAATAGAGGTGATGGTTAGTGGACCTGGAGCAGGGCGCGAAACAGCCATCCGCGCCTTGCAAGGGGCTGGCTTAGAAATTACCCTAATTCGAGATGTTACCCCTATCCCCCACAACGGCTGTCGTCCCCCAAAACGACGTCGAGTTTAGCCAACGTTATCCATCTTGACTGGGAGTATTTGACGTTAGGACAGACACAAATAATGGTGTCTGGGAGGCATTTGATAATGACGGGAGGTCACTAAGCGTGGCGCAATTTCAGATTGAGTGTATAGAAGCTAAGACTCATAAAAATCAGAGTCAATATAGTAAATTTGTTCTAGAGCCGTTAGAGCGGGGTCAAGGGACAACGGTGGGTAATGCCCTGAGAAGGGTGCTATTGGCAAACCTGGAAGGGACAGCCGTTACTGCAATTCGTATTGGTGGGGTGAATCATGAATTTGCCACCATTCCAGGGGTAAGGGAAGACGTTCTAGAAATCATGTTAAACATGAAAGAAATCGTCCTCAAAAGTTACACCGAACAACCCCAGATTGGTCGTCTGGTAGCAACAGGAGCAGCCCATGTGACGGCCGCCCAGTTTGATCTACCCTCAGAAGTCGAAGTGATTAACCCCACTCAGCCCATTGCCACCCTAACCGAAGGGGCAAAATTAGAGATGGAATTTCGCATCGAAAAAGGGGTAGGCTATGTACCGGTAGAACGGGGAAAAGAAGAGCCCACAGCCCTTGACTTTTTACAAATTGATGCTGTTTTCATGCCAGTTACAAAAGTTAACTACAGTGTCGAGAGCATTCGGGGAGAAGAAGGGGAGGCACAAGATCGTCTCATGCTAGAAATCTGGACCAATGGCAGTTTTAACCCCAAAGAGGCATTATCGAAAGCAGCCGACATCTTAGTTGAGTTGTTTAATCCCCTGAAGGATCTCAATCAACTAGAAACAACGGTTCCTGAATATACCGATGACGATAATCCTCAAAGTCAGATTCCTATTGAAGAATTACAGTTGTCTGTCAGGGCGTATAACTGTTTAAAACGGGCGCAAATTAATACAGTGGCTGACCTACTGGATTATAGTCAGGAGGATCTCTTAGAAATCAAGAACTTTGGGCAAAAATCGGCTGAAGAAGTGATTGAGGCCCTACAAAAACGACTCGGAATTACCCTACCCCAAGAAAAAGCAAAAGCTTAATGATCATCACCGAATGGGTGGCGATCGCTAAGAGATTGATGCCGTTTTATTATTTGAAGGAGGAAGAAAAATTATGCGTCATCGCTGTCGCGTCCCTCATTTGGGAAAACCTGCTGACCAACGAAAAGCCCTATTGCGATCGCTGGCAACCCAGTTGATTCGTCATGGTCAAATCAAAACCACAAAAGCCCGTGCTAAGGCGGTGCGTTCGGAAGTAGAAAGGATGATCACCTTAGCCAAAGATGGATCTTTAGCAGCTAGACGCAGAGCCATCGCTTATCTGTACGATAAAAATTTGGTTCATGCCTTGTTTGCCGAAGCTCCAGAGCGTTACGGCAACCGCAAGGGAGGTTACACCCGTATTGTCCGAACCATTCGTCGTCGGGGCGATAATGCGGAGATGGCCATCATTGAGTTAATGTAAAGTCTTCGGTTGAACTATGAGCAGGATGGAGCTACCTAAAAAGAAAAAACGAGTTGCCCTGGTTATTCAGTATCAGGGAAATCGCTTTCATGGTTGGCAAAGACAACCCTTACAGCGCACAGTTCAAGAAGAAATCGAAAAAACCATTGCTCAAGTATTAGGGGATGAGGTAGTAATTCACGGAGCAGGGCGAACGGATGCAGGGGTTCACGCGGCGGCTCAAGTGGCTCATTTTGACGATATTAGTCCCATTCCTCCCCGAAAATGGGCAGATATTTTAAATCACAGGCTCCCCGAAGATGTTTTAATTCGGGGTTCCGCCGAAGTTCCTGAAAAATGGCACGCTCGCTTTTCGGCTTTGTGGCGAAGGTATCGTTATACATTTTACACAGACAAATGCCCCAACCTCTTTATAAAGCCGTTTAGTTGGCACTATTATTACGATCCTCTAGACGTAGAATTGATGCAAGAAGCCCTCAACCCATTATGGGGAAGGCATCATTTAGCAGCGTTTCGTCGAGCAGGTTCTCATCGTGATCATTCCTGGGTAGAAGTTCAAGAGGCTCATTGTTATCGTCAAGGGGCTTTTGTCCATCTAGAGATTCAGGCCAACGGATTTTTGTATGGAATGGTGCGTTTATTGGTGGGAATGTTAGTAGAAGTGGGCAGTGGGAAACGCTCTGTTGCCAACTTTACCGACATTTGGCAAAATCAACGCCGTGAACAAGTTAAATATTCTGCCCCTGCGAAGGGGTTATGTTTATTAAGAGTAGGGTATGAGGATTTTCCTTTATCCTCACCGATTTGGTTTGATACTCAACCTTTGTTCTGGTTTAGAGAGCAGAGGGCTTAATTCTAAAGACCAAGAAGTAAGGAGAATGGTGACTTAACCCGTTCTCCTGGGCTGGCAACAACAACCTAGTTAATGTTTTATTACTGTAATTATCGATGAACAAAACAATTACACCCATACCCAAGATGGTTAAGGAAGAAGTCCTTAAACCAGAAATACTAGAGCAAAAATGGTACGTTATAGACGCAGCCGAACAGCGTTTAGGACGACTCGCTTGTGAAATTGCTAAAATTTTACGGGGTAAAAATAAGGCGATTTACACCCCTCATATGGATACAGGGGACTTTGTAATCGTCATTAATGCCGATAAGGTGGTGGTAACAGGGCGCAAAAGCAGCCAAAAACTCTATCGTCGTCACTCTGGAAGACCTGGGGGAATGAAAATAGAAACCTTTGAGAAACTACAACAACGGATTCCTGAGAGGATTATCGAAAAAGCCGTCAAGGGGATGTTACCGAAAAATGCCTTGGGTCGTCAACTGTTTAGAAAGCTAAAAGTCTATCCTGGGCCAAACCATCCTCATCAAGCTCAAAAACCAGAAGAATTAGTTCTTAATACCATTCCTAAAGGAGATAAATAATGCAAGCAACTGACAACAAAGATAAAGTCGTTTATTGGGGAACCGGTCGTCGTAAGTCAGCGATCGCCAGGGTTCGTCTCGTTCCTGGGAGTGGGGAAATTATGGTCAATAAAAGGCCAGGAAACCTCTATTTTAATCAGATTCCCAGTTATATCCAAGGGATCAAAGCACCTTTGGAAACCTTAGGATTAGAAAACGATTATGATATCCTGGTAAATGCTCATGGTGGTGGTTTAACGGGTCAAGCCGATGCCATCAAATTAGGGGTGGCTAGAGCATTATGTGAGTTAGCCCCTGAAAACCGTCCTCCTCTAAAAGCGGAAGGCTATTTAACCCGTGATCCTAGGGCGAAAGAACGGAAGAAATACGGGTTGCACAAAGCCCGTAAGGCTCCTCAATACTCTAAGCGATAGTCAGTTATTGGTCAATTTAGTAAGGAGACAAACATTATGGCAAAACCTGATATTCATCCTACTTGGTATCCTGAAGCCAAGGTTATCTGTAACGGAGAAGTGGTGATGACAGTGGGCTCAACTCAACCTGAGATTCATGTGGAAGTTTGGTCTGGCAATCATCCTTTTTACACCGGAACCCAGAAGATTATTGATACAGAAGGGCGCGTAGATCGTTTCCAAAAACGTTATGCGATGATTGGCAAAAAAAGCAAGAAAAAAGCCGAAAAAGCAGATGCTTCAGAGAAGTAGCCATCAAGCTGATAATGATAACCCAGCAGAAACCCTGCTGGGTTCTGTTTATTTTGACTGAGTGGTAATTAAGCTACTGTTAGAATGGGAGATTAAAGTAGGGAAATATTATGGCTGAATCCTATTTATTAGAAAAATTACAATCCGTTGAACAAACTTATCAAGAATTGACTCGTCGTTTGGCTGATCCTGATATTGCCACTAATCCTGATGAGTTGCAAAGAGTAGCTAAGGTAAGAGCCTCTTTGGAAGAGACAGTTAATACTTACGAAAGCTGGAAACAAACTCAAGAGGAATTAAAAGGAGCAAAACAAATTGTTAAAGAAGCGGGTAGTGATCCCGAAATGAGAGAAATGGCCGCTTTAGAAGTGAGTGAGTTAGAAGAAAGCATCCAACAATTAGAAGAACGCTTAAAAATTCTTTTATTACCTCGTGATCCCAATGACGATAAGAATATCATGTTAGAAATTCGTGCAGGAACCGGTGGTGATGAAGCGAGCATTTGGGCCGGAGATTTAGTGAGAATGTACTCTCGTTATGCTGAGTCCCAAAAATGGAATGTTAAGTTAGTTAGTGAGTCTTTGGCTGATATGGGTGGCTTTAAGGAGGCTATCCTCGAAATTACTGGGGAACAGGTTTACAGTAAGTTGAAGTTTGAGGCAGGAGTTCATCGAGTACAACGGGTTCCTGTGACAGAAGCAGGGGGGCGGGTTCATACTTCCACAGCGACGGTGGCTATTATGCCCGAAGTTGATGAGGTGGAAATTCAGATCGATCCCAAGGATATTGAAATGACAACGGCGCGATCTGGCGGTGCTGGTGGACAAAATGTTAACAAGGTGGAAACGGCGGTGGATTTGATTCATAAACCGACAGGGATTCGTATTTTTTGTACTGAGGAGCGATCGCAACTACAAAACCGTGAACGAGCTATGCAGATTTTACGGGCTAAGTTATATGAAGCGAAGTTACGCGAACAGCAAGAAGCGGTGAGTTCTATGCGGCGATCGCAGGTAGGAACAGGCTCTCGTTCTGAAAAAATTCGCACCTATAACTACAAGGATAATCGGGTTACAGACCATCGTTTGGGTCAAAATTTTGCTTTAGTAGGCTCATTAGAAGGGGATATCGACAATATTATTGAGTCCTGTATTTCCCAAGATCAACAGGAACGATTGGCTGAGTTGGCTAATTCTCCTGAAACCGCAGATGCGATTTAAAAAAGTTCAGGGTTTCAATTCTGCACCTGAAGTTAGAGATAATTCTAAATCCTACATTCTAAATTGTAATTAACCATGATTCAATGTCTTCATACTGCTATTTTAGTCTCTGATTTAGAGAAAGCAGAACAATTTTATGGCAATATTCTAGGGTTAGAAAAGGTTGAGCGTCCTTTAAAATATCCTGGGGTTTGGTATCAAGTTGGGGACTATCAAATCCATTTGATGGTACATTCTGGCTTTAATTCTAGTTTATCTAATCAGGAAAAATGGGGACGTAATCCTCATTTTGCTTTAGGAACTGATAATCTTAGTGATATCATTGCACGTTTACAAAGTCATGGTCATCCTGTTCAAATGAGTCAGTCAGGTAGAGCAGCTTGTTTTACTAGAGATTCTGATGGTAATGTGATTGAAATCAATCAAGTTTAGAATTTAATAGCGATCTATAATCAAGCCTTATTGTCAATACAAGTTAACAAAAATTCAATGCGATTGTTCTGGAAAATCAGCACTCTCCAATCAGACTAGACTAGACTGTACTATGTGATGGGGGATAAGTTAGTTTGAACTCTAGACTGGATGTTCAACTCTTTATGTAAGACAACATTAAGTTGATTATGTTGTCGTACTGTTTCGTATTGGTCCAGTTTGCTAAGAGGCTTCACCATGCCTTGTAAAACATTTGGAAATTCTTTCAACAGCCTTTTTTTATACTTGTTCCGGCTCTCATCTTCTCCTGGATACATCCATTTTTCTTGGGCAACTATTTCCCCGCCAATTTTACTCTCATAAAAGATTATGTCCACTTTGTCTCTGAAAATTACCTGTTCATTCGGGGTTAAGCCCGATTCAGACAACGACTGATCAGAATCCTCTTGATTATCTGACCAGAATCTTTGTCCCCCGATCTCTACGAAGAATGGCTTCGAAATATTCTCCCAGATACGTTCTACCTCCTTTAGCAGCGTGCCGATGGTACTAGATACATTAATTCCCACTGTATCTTGGTGCCCAGTGTTCTGCGACACTAAATTAATGTCCATTTCGGCTCTTTGTACTATTGCCTCTTGGCCTTGTCTTTTTCCCTCTTTCAACTTATGCTCTATTCCTCTCGGATGGCTAGTTTTTGAGTTCTCCTTGTCCATTTCACCTTTATTGCTCTGTTCACTGGACCTTTTTCCCATCTTTCTCCCTTTCTCTCCCATCTTTTCTGCCTCTTTCTCCAATGCACTATCCGCATTAACCCCGTATCCTTTCAATTCATTCGTCCGCTTCACCCTCCCTTGCTTTTGTTGCACCACGTGCCATGCTTCATGGGGTAGATGTTTTTCTTGTCCTGGTGCTAGATGAATATCAGTTCCTTGGGTATAAGCAAAAGCTTGTAATTGTGCTGGTTTCGGTGAATTATAATGAACCTTGACACGATCTAAGGAGTAGCCTGATATATTTTCTACTCCTGCTTTGAGATTATCTGGTAAACCTGTTCGGTTGGGGATTTCTGCCACTTTTGCTTGAATGGGTAGAGAAGAATTTTCCTGAGTGGGATCGCCTAATCTTGCCAACCTCTGGATAGGGGTAATCGCCGATGACAAATCCTTATATATCTCCGCAACCTTCAACTTAGGCTGTCGACTAAAGCCTATATTTGGCGGTGGAGGAGCCATCAAACCCACTCCCTTACTTGGTTCTGATGGCGAGGGCGGTTTATTGGTTTCTTCCTTCTCGGATGACCTTGCCCTGATGCTGTCCCATTTCCTGATATTATCAGTTATGTCCGTGCTTTGAGGTATTCTGTATCCCTCCTCGCCCTGCACTGGCAATTCCTTTTTCTCTAGCATGACAAACGGTCTTGGTTTTAAAATGCTGTCACTCTTAGCGGGTGCATTGGCAGGATGCCAAGAAGAGGTAAGGGTTTTGTCGGCTGTTGTAGAAATCATGCCAAACTTTTTCCTCCGAAGAATAGGAATTATTATCGACTTATTTATTTATGCGAAGCTATTGAAAGGTGTGGCAACAAAACTGACTGTAAAAAGTGTCAATTTGTTGCGCTTCCTAACAACTATTAAGAATCCAGGGTGTTTAAACCCCTGGAAAACTAATTTACACCACTTTGCGCACAGCTGCCGCAGCGTCAGGATGAATACCCAGACGAGTAAAGTTAATACGGCCTTTGCCATCGATTTCACGAACTTTGACCACGACTTCATCCCCTACAGCGACTTCGTCTTCGACTTTCCCAACACGTCTATCGGCCAACTGAGAAATATGAATCATCCCTTCCTTTCCTGGGAAGATTTCCACAAATGCCCCAATAGGGATAATACGAGTGACACGACCTAAATAAACTTCCCCTTCGTTGAGTTTACGAGTCATGTTAAAGATAATGTCTCTGGCTTTTTCTGCTTTCTTAGCCTGAATAGCTGCAATAGTAACAGTGCCATCATCGGCAATGTCTATTTTCGAGCCAGTTTGCTCTGTGATCCCCTTAATGGTTTTCCCTCCTGGCCCGATAATGAGACCAATCATGTCGGGATCGATCTTCATGGTCAAGAGACGAGGGGCAAAAGGAGAAAGGCTTGGACGAGGTTCCTCGATGGTTGCCAGCATTTTCTCTAGAATGTGTAAACGGGCTGGTAGAGCCTGTTCAATGGCTTGGGCCACCACTGCCATAGAGAGTCCTGTAATTTTCATATCCATTTGTAAGGCAGTAATACCGCTATCGGTTCCTGCTACCTTAAAGTCCATATCTCCCAAAAAGTCTTCAATGCCTTGAATATCAGTCAGGATACGAACTTCTTTATCCTCTCGAATCAATCCCATCGCTGCCCCACTGACGGGTTTAGTAATGGGAACCCCTGCATCCATTAATGCTAAGGTCGAACCACAAACCGAGCCCATAGAAGTTGAGCCATTAGAGGACACCACTTCTGAAACCACCCTCACCACATAAGGAAAATCCTCTTGCGCTGGTAATACAGGGGTAATAGCCCGTTCTGCCAAGGCCCCGTGACCAATTTCTCGGCGACCAGGAGAGCGGAGGGGTTTGGTTTCTCCTACAGAGAAAGGAGGGAAATTATAATGATGGAGATAGCGTTTTTCGTCTTCAGGATGAAGATCGTCTCCGAGGTCTTGGGCATCTCCTGGTGTTCCTAAAGTTGCTAAGGAGAACACTTGGGTCAGTCCTCTAGTAAACAGTGCGCTACCATGTACCCTTGGAGGCAACAAGCCCACACGACAGGAAATGGGACGGACTTCATCTAGTTTTCGGCCATCCACGCGAATCCCCTCTTCAACTATTTGGGAGCGCATGAGTTTTTTGGTTAAGCTTTTATATAGATTACCCACTGCCTTTGAATCTTCGCTGGTAGCTGTTTTGATGGGATCTTCTTCTGGTAATTCAGCGATCGCTGTTTCAATTTCTGTTTCTTTAATGTTATCGAGAGCTTCATCTCGTCCTGCTTTGCCGAGATCGTATTGAACTAAGACCTTTTTGATGGAGTCGGCTGCACGATCGCTGATAAATTTTTCTAGGGCTTCATCAACACTTGGGGGTTCAGCTTTGACTAAGGTCATCCCTAATTCTTCCATGATTTCTTCCTGGGCCCCGATCAAGTCTCGGACAGCTTCGTAACCGAAATCAATGGCTTCGATAATGTCTTGTTCAGGCAGTTGGTTAGCCCCTGCTTCGACCATTACTACTCCATCTGGACTGCCAGCCACTACCAGGTCAAGATCACCATTTTCCACTTCTCGATAGGTGGGATTGATAATAAAGTCGTCTCCCACTAAACCAACCCTAACGGCTGCCATCGGTCCATAAAAGGGAATATTGGCTTGAATGACGGCAATGGAAGAGCCCGTCACTGCTAGAACGTCTGGGGGAACTTCTTCGTCCATAGAAAGGGTGGTAGCAATGATTTGAATATCATTGCGAAACCAATGGGGAAATAGGGGACGTAAGGGACGATCTATCAGGCGACTGATAAGGATTGCCCTTTCTGGAGGGCGCCCTTCTCGTCTTAAAAAGCCCCCTGGTATGCGCCCTGCGGCGTAAAGTCTCTCTTCATAATCCACGGTCAAGGGTAAAAAGTCGATGCCCTCTCTGCCTTTTGTTGTTGTTGCTGTCACCAAAACAGCCGTATCTCCTGACTGAATCAAGACTGCCCCGTCAGCTTGGGGGGCTAACAATCCTAGCTTTAGCCGAATATCTCTTCCGTCGAACGATATTGACTTGTCAAACTCTTGCATGTAGCGTTGGTTCCTTTTCTCTTATCACGTTTCTCTTTCTGTCGCAATCCTAACATTTTTGAGGAACCTGATGCGATGGTTTAGCAGTTTTCTTACTCTGAATTGACCGAAAAAAAGGGTTCCAAGCCTGCTCTTTCAAGGGGATGAAAAGCGGTCCAGGGATGGCGAGGTTTCCTCGCCATATCCAATCGACCAAGACAAAAAGAATTTTCCTTGTTTCAAGTCTCTCCTTCTTCAACTGAGATTTTTATGGGTGAAGGGTTTGGCATTGTCCCCAGAATAGGTAGCGGCAATGTGTCCATCTCCTGTCACTTGGTATTTATAGGTTACGAGCCCTTCTAACCCTACTGGCCCTCTGGGGGGCATTTTTTGGGTACTAATGCCTACTTCTGCACCGAAACCGTAGCGAAATCCATCGGCAAAGCGGGTTGAACAGTTATGATAGACTCCTGCTGCATCAACTTGATTCATAAATATTTCTGCACTCTTTTTATCTTCGCTCACAATAGCATCTGTATGTTTTGAACCATAAACATTGATATGAGCAATGGCTTCTTCTAAGGATTTGACAGTTTTAATGGATAGGATCAAATCACTGTATTCTGTTTTCCAGTCTTCTTCAGTTGCTGCCTCAATCTCTATGTAATTCTGCGTTAATTCATCTCCTTTTAATTGAATATTATATTCCCTTGCTTTCTCAGCAATTTTGGGTAAAAATTCAGCAGCGATATCTTGATGAACTAATAAGGTTTCGATGGCATTACAGGCAGCAGGATATTGAGTTTTAGCATCTACTGTGATAGAAGTAGCTTTTTCCAAGTTGGCCTTTTTATCAACATATAAATGACAAATTCCATCCGCATGACCTAGTACATTAATGTTGGTATTTTGTTGAATAAATCTCACAAAATCATTCGATCCTCTGGGAATAATTAAGTCAATATATTCTTCTAAGTCTAATAGAGTTCTAATCTCTTCACGGGTAGTCAATAATTGCACTACATCAGGACTGACTTTAGTGTTTATTAGGGCTTTTTGGATAATTTTCACTAAAGTTTGACAGGATTTAGTGGCTTCTCTGCCGCCTTTTAAAATGACTCCATTTCCTGATTTTATGGCTAAACTTGTAATTTGAATCAAGGCTTCTGGACGGGCTTCAAAAATTATCCCTAATACCCCTAAAGGACAACTTACTCGTTTTAAGATTAGATTTTCATCTAACTCTCGATCAATAGAAATATGACCAATAGGATCTGCTAAATAAATGACATCTTTTACTCCTTTAATCGTTGCCTCCAGTTTTGTTTTCCCTAACTTTAAACGGTTGTATAAAGGTGTGGATATTCCTTCTCTTTCTGCGGTTTCACAATCGATTTTATTAGCTTTAATAATTTCTTCTGAATCCGTTGCTAAAGCTTGGGCAATCGCTCCTAATGCTTGATTGCGATCTTCGTGGGAAAGCCCTGCCAATTTTCGGGCTGCTTCCCTAGTTTTTTCAGCTATTTCCGTTACTGATAAGGATTGAGTTTCAGTGTTCATAATAAATAATTACCTGCTTTTTAGAATTAAGAATTTATAAGCGCTCCTCATTCTAAATTCTTAATTCTACATTCTACATTTTATTCTGGTTCAATCCCCGAACCCACCGGAGCGATCGCATCTAGTTTTAATTCTGGATGATCTACGTTCACCTGTTGCAGTCCCCATTCATTTTTAAACAGTAAAACCGGACGGCCCCAGTTATCTTTGACGGTAATCGTATTAAAAATTCGCCCTGCTTTTTCTAAGGCTGTCCAGCCTCCTTTGACCCAACGAGCTAAACTATAAGGTAAGGGTTCTAAGCTGGTTTCTACCCCATATTCACTCAACATCCGAAACTGGACCACTTCAAATTGTAATTGTCCCACGGCTGCTAAAATAGGGTCACGTTTGAAGTCATCGGTAGAATACATAATTTGTATTGCACCTTCTTCTCTCAATTCGTTAATTCCTTTTTGAAACTGTTTAAATTTAGAGGGGTTGGGATTCTTGATGTAGGAAAACATCTCAGGCGAAAAACAGGGAATGCCTTCGTATTCTAATTTTTTACCGTTATAAATAGTGTCCCCAATGGCAAACACACCAGGGTTATTTAACCCAATTACATCTCCTCCATAAGCTTCTTCGATCGAGGCGCGATCCTGGGCAAAAAGTTTCTGAGGACGGGATAAACGGACAGTTTTCCCAGTTCTAGCATGACTGACGGTCATATCCTTCTCAAATTTTCCAGTACACACTCGTACAAAGGCGACACGATCTCGGTGTTTGGGGTCCATATTGGCCTGTAGTTTGAAAACAAACCCACTAAACTCAGGATGGGTGGGATCCACTACTCCAACGGAAGAGTTACGGCCTTCAGGGCGTAAGGCGTATTCCAAAAATGCTTCTAAGAAAAGTTGCACCCCAAAGTTGGTCATTGCCGAACCGAAGAAAATAGGGGTCATTTTTCCTGTATGAACCTCCTCTAAGTTTAGATCATCTCCTAACTCTTCTAATATTTCTAAGTCCTCTTTAAATTGATAATAAAGCTCTTGTTCGAGATATTCTTCAATTTTGGGATCGCCGAGCTTAATCACATCTTCTTGAGCCTGTTGAGAGCCGTGGGAGCGACGTTCAAATAGGTGTATAGCTTTTTGACGACGACTGTAAACCCCTTTAAAGCGATCGCCCATACCAATAGGCCAGTTAACCGCATAGGTTTTTAGCCCCAATTCCTGTTCAATCTCATCTAATAATTCTAGGGGTTCGCGTCCGGGACGATCCATTTTATTGACAAAGGTGAAGATAGGGAGTCCCCTGAGACGACAGACTTCAAACAGTTTTCGAGTTTGGGGTTCTAATCCTTTGGCTGCGTCGATCAACATGACGGCATTATCAGCAGCCGCTAGGGTGCGATAGGTATCTTCACTAAAGTCTTGGTGTCCTGGAGTATCTAATAGGTTAATTTGGAAGTTACGATAGGCAAATTGTAGGACAGTGGAGGTAATAGAAATCCCTCTTTGTTTTTCCATTTCCATCCAGTCAGAGGTGGCTTTCCGTTGATCTCGTCTGGCTTTGACAGCACCAGCTTGGTGAATAGCTCCTCCATAGAGTAATAATTTTTCAGTGAGGGTGGTTTTTCCTGCGTCGGGGTGAGAGATGATAGCAAAGTTACGTCGTTTTTGTACGGCTTCAAGTATTTCTCTTTCTATTTCATGAGACATAGACAATCAGGTTATGATTTTTACATATTTAGCTCGAATGTTCTCTAATTATAGCTAAGTTTTCTCTTCTGTCCTAAATTCTTAGCTTAGAGCAAGTTGTCATGATGGTAACTAATATTAGACATCGTTGAGCCGTTTATTTCTTTTTAAGAATCATCTCAGTTTCATATATTAATTTAACGTGAGTTCGACAGAACATAAAATCGATGGTTTAAGAGTCACATCGTTAACTCGAAACCCT
>JASJEA010000082.1 GCA_030064935.1 Crocosphaera sp.
TTCGTTTATATGAAGTAAGTTGGTGGAATATGTTTTTCGCTACCATTGCAATTTTTATTGCAATTGTTTTTGGACAATATGAAGCAGGTTTAGCTCAACCTTATGCTGCGGTTGAATATGTTTTAAATTTGCACACCCTAATAGGATGGTCACTTTCAGGAATTATTGCTACTCTTACAGGGTGGCGTTATGTGATTCGGGTACGCAGTCCAAAAAAATTACCTATTGCCTATTTGGGAATGGGATTAATTTTAGTTATTTTAGTTAGTTTTCAAGTCTATCTTGGTGATGAATTAGTTTGGATATATGGACTCCATACAGTTCCCATTGTCGAAGCAATTAAGGAGGGAATTTTACAATGAACCCTGACTTAATTAATCAATTCAAATCTCATCTAGGAGCTAATGGGCTTCCTTATCCTATTCCCATTCATCCTAACTTAGTTCATTTCACATTAGGCTTATTTATTATTGCCATTACTTTTGATTTTGTTGGAGTTTTCTTTCCCTTAGAAAAACCTATCTTCAAACTGTTAGCGATTCGGGCTGCTCGGTCTAATTTTTTTGATGTAGGTTGGTACAATATGCTGGCCTCAGCAATTATTACTTTTTTTACAGTGGCAGCAGGGTTCTATGAAATTATGTTAGCTGAACCCATTCCTGGGGTAAAAAGTGCTTGGGGTTTGCAGGGGATGGAAACCATGTTATGGCATGGAGTAGGGGGGGTTTTTCTCTTAGGCTTAATCGTTGGGATGACTGTCTGGCGAGGATTTCAACGCTATATGTGGCGCAATGATGAAGCTAGACAAGTGCAGTGGAGTTATTTATTAACAGGAGTTTTTATTCTGTTGTTAATGTTTTTGCATGGAACACTAGGCGCCCAATTAGCGGCTGAATTTGGGGTTCATAATACGGCTACGGGTTTATTGAAATTAGGAAAACAGGCGAATTTCTTAGTTCAATAACGTTTGATATCGCAATAGCAGAACTACATCTTAGAGGCTACATGGAAAAACGACAAATTTTGCTACTAATAATAATAGCGATCGCCTTAAGTTTGATTAGTCTTTGGATAGGACAATTATCTTATAGTTGGTTGCCACCCCAAGGAACAACAGAAGCAATTTTAATTGATAATTTATTTACCTTTTTGGTAAGTTTGGGGTCATTTATTTTTCTCGGTGTAACGGGAGTTGTCATTTATTTTGTTATGTTTAATCGAGCAGCCAAATATGATTGGAGTGACGGACCGGCTATTGAAGGTAACGTTACCTTAGAAATTATTTGGACAGTAATCCCCATCTTATTAGTCTTTTGGATTGCTGGATATAGCTACCAAATTTATCAGCAAATGGGCATTCAAGGAGGTCATCATCACTCCCATCAATCCATAGATATAGCAACTGCTAAAACAGTCGATAAACCTTTTGAAACCATAGAAGTAATTGCCCAACAATGGGCTTGGATTTTTCATTATCCTGAAAGCAATATTACCAGTACAGAATTACATTTACCCATTGATCAAAGAGTGCATTTGGCACTGCGATCGCAAGATGTTATCCACGGTTTTTATATTCCTGCCTTTCGGATCAAACAAGACATAATTCCCCAGGAAACTATTCCGTTGGAATTTACCCCGATTCGTCAAGGAAACTATCAATTAACCGACTCTCAATTTAGTGGAACTTATTTTGCCACCATGACTGCTAATGTAGTGGTGCAATCAAAAGAAGATTATGAAACCTGGTTAAAAAAAGCAGCCCAAAAAACCCCTTTTTTAGCGGATAATCAAGCTTTTTCTGAATACAATCAACAATCTAAAAAAATGATTAAAACAGGTTGGCCGTCTATTGCTCCTGCTAAACAAACTCTCGTTAATTATCAGTAAAACCCCATCGCTATTAACTCGTATATTCATGGTGGTTCGTTCCCAGATCAGGCACTTAGGAGACAATAACTAATGACGACAATTAATAATAATGATTCTCCGGAAAAAATTGTCATCCAAACTCACATAAAACACCATCATCAAGCAGCAGCAAGAGATTGGAAGCGATATTTTAGTTTTAGTACCGATCATAAAGTCATTGGTATTCAATATCTCGTCACTTCCTTCTTTTTCTTCTTAGTGGGCGGCATTTTTGCCATGATTATTCGCAGTGAATTAATTACTCCCGAATCTGATTTGATTGACCGTACCTTTTACAATGGAATGTTTACCATGCACGGCACAATTATGCTGTTTTTGTGGACATTTCCTTCCTTAGTGGGGTTAGCTAATTATTTAGTTCCCTTGATGATCGGGGCGCGAGACATGGCCTTTCCTCGCCTTAATGCTGCCGCGTTTTGGATGGTTCCTGTGGTGGGGATTTTAGTCATAGTGAGTATGTTGATTCCCAGTGGGTCTGCCCAAGCAGGATGGTGGTCTTATCCGCCTGTTAGTCTGCAAAACCCCTCTGGAGACTTAATTAGTGGACAGTTCTTGTGGATTTTAGCCGTGGCTATCTCAGGGGTTTCCTCCATCATGGGGGCAGTTAATTTTGTCACCACCATCGTCAAAATGCGCGCTCCAGGGATGACTTTTTTTCGTATGCCGGCATTTGTTTGGACCGTCTTCAGCGCACAGATTATTCAACTTTTTGGACTGCCTGCTTTAACCGCAGGGGCCGTCATGCTGTTATTTGATTTAACGGTGGGAACGAGCTTTTTTGACCCTGCAAAGGGAGGTAACGCAGTTTTGTTTCAACATTTCTTTTGGTTTTATTCCCATCCGGCGGTTTATGTGATTATTTTGCCTATCTTTGGCATCTTTTCGGAAATATTTCCCGTGTATTCCCGTAAACCTCTCTTTGGCTACAAAGTTGTAGCCATTTCTTCTTTAATCATTGCGGGGGTGAGTGGATTAGTTTGGGTGCATCATATGTATGCCAGTGGCACACCAGGATGGATGCGAATGGTGTTTATGCTCTCTACCATGTGTGTTTCCGTTCCCACAGGCATTAAAGTTTTTGCCTGGGTGGGAACTATTTGGGGAGGGAAACTGCGCTTAAATACCCCCATGCTGTTTGCCTTAGGGGCATTAATTATGTTTGTCTTTGCAGGAATTACCGGGATTATGTTGTCTGCGGTCCCTGTGGATATTCATGTCAATAATACCTACTTTGTGGTGGGTCATTTTCACTATGTCCTTTACGGAACCGTAACCATGGGGATGTATGCAGCCATTTATCATTGGTTCCCCAAGATGACCGGACGTATGTACTATGAAGGGTTGGGACAACTACATTTTTGGTTAGCGTTTCTCGGTACTAATCTCAATTTTTTACCCATGCACCCCTTGGGGTTACAAGGAATGTTGCGTCGTGTGTCTTCCTATGATCCTCAATATACCTTTTGGAATGTCATTGCTAGTTTAGGGGGCTTTTTGTTAGGAATGTCTACTTTACCCTTCATTTTAAACATGGTGAGTTCTTGGATACAGGGAAAAGAAGCAGGGGATAACCCTTGGCGGGCTATTGGATTGGAATGGTTAACCACCTCACCCCCAGACGTTGAGAATTTTGAAGAAATTCCCATCGTTATTTCTGAACCCTATGGTTATGGAAAGTCTGAACCGTTAACCCTTGATAGTTAATTGTTGAAGGAGATGTCAATGAATCGTTCAATTACCCCAGAAAAATTACAACCATTAGATTCTCATATCAGTCAAGAACATGAACATGATGAACAGGGGAATAGTCTATTTGGTTTTATTGTTTTTTTGTTGTCAGAAAGTATTATTTTTCTGAGCTTTTTTGCCGGCTATATTATCTATAAAACGACAAAAGTTGACTGGTTGCCCCCTGGAGTATCGGGATTAGAAGTTAAAGAGCCTGCCATTAATACAGTCATTTTAGTCTCTAGTAGTTTTGTTATTTATCTTGCAGAGCAATTTTTGGAACGTCACAATTTGTGGGGCTTTCGGATATTTTTACTGGCAACAATGGCTATGGGAACTTACTTTTTAATTGGTCAAGGGGTTGAATGGAGTGGATTAGAATTTGGCTTTACTTCTGGGGTATTTGGAGGGATGTTTTATTTATTAACAGGATTTCATGGTTTGCACGTTTTGACAGGCATTCTTTTACAAGGCATTATGCTAGGTCGTTCCTTTATTCCAGGCAATTACGATACAGGACATTTTGGGATTATGGCAACGTCTTTATTTTGGCATTTTGTTGATGTTATTTGGATTATTTTATTTATCCTAATTTATCTTTGGCAATAGGCAATTAAAACGACTATCAAGGTAAAATAATTATGATTATTGACGAGCAAAATTATGATGTAATTATCATTGGTACAGGGGCAGGAGGAGGCACTTTAGCCTATAAATTAGCAGCCACAGGCAAAAAAATACTAATTTTAGAAAGAGGTAACTTTATGCCTCTGGAAGAGCAAAATATTAGTCATGTTGATCTGTTTAAAAAAGACCGTTATCATGCTCCTGAAAAATGGTACGACACTTCAGGAGAACCCTTTTCTCCGCAAACTAATTATGCTGTGGGTGGCAATACAAAAATCTATGGTGCAGCCCTTTTAAGGATGCGGGAAAAAGACTTTGAAGCCGTCCAACACCAAGACGGGATTTCCCCAGAATGGTGTTTAAAATACCAAGATTTTGAACCCTATTACACCGAAGCTGAACAACTCTATAAAGTTCATGGAAAATCAGGTCAAGATCCCACTGAGCCTCCCCGTAGTATGGATTATTCCTATGCTGCGGTCAATCATGAGCCCCCGATTCAAGAAATTGTCGATGCGATCGCATCCCAAGGATTACACCCTGCTACCCTACCTTTATCCTTAACCCGTCAAAACGATGATCCCACGGGAGATGCAGAAGTTTTTGGCATTAGTCTAGTGCTAGGGTTTCCTAACGTTACCCTCAAAACCGATGCCAAAGTTGTTTGTTTACACACGAATGGCTCAGGAAATCAGGTAAAATCAGTGGAAACAGAGATCAACGGACAAAAATATCTATTTTCGGCTGACATCATTGTCTTAGCCTGCGGTGCAATTAATTCTGCTGCCCTACTCTTGCGTTCTGCTAATGAAAAACATCCCAATGGACTTGCCAATAGTTCTGATCAAGTGGGACGCAATCTGATGAAACCCCTGATGACAGCAATGGTACAACTAAGTGCCACCCCTAATTCTGGTAAATTTCCGAGAACCGTTTGTCTTAATGATTTTTACTGGGGAGATGGCGATTTTCCCTATCCTATGGGTCACATCCAAAATACTGGGGGATTACTCCAAGAGCTTATTTTTGCTGAATCTCCGCCTATTTTATCGGTTTTAGCGAAAGTTATCCCTGATATTGCCCTAGAACAGTTAGCCAAGCGTTCCATTGGTTGGTGGGTGCAAACTGAAGCGTTGCCAGATAATCAGAACCAAGTCAGACTCAAAGGAGAAAAACTTTACATCGATTATACCCCTAACAATCTTGAAGCTCATGATCGCTTAGTTTATCGTTGGATAGACACTTTAAAACAAGTCGAAAAAACCTTAGAAGATTCTCTGTTTAAGAGAAGTCGTATTTATCCTCGTAGCGAAATCCCGATTCAAGTTACAGCTAACCACTGCGGAACCTGTTGTTTTGGAGAAGATCCAAGCACTTCTGTACTTGATCTAAATTGTCGCACCCATGATGTTGATAATTTGTATGTGGTTGATGGCAGCTTTTTTCCCTCAAGCGCAAGTGTCAATCCCACCCTAACCATTATTGCCAACGCTTTGCGAGTAGGGGAGCATTTAACTTATAGTTAGAACCCCCTGTCATACCGCCTAAGCGGTTAACGGCGGGAGAACTTCACATGATAAGCTTTAATCATCTCAAAGTTGCCTAATTTTAGATGAAAGTTAAAATTTTAGACCAACGAGAAAGTTCCATTGCTTGTATTCTCCTGAAAAATGATGAGACTTTAATGGCTCAAGCAGGGACTTTAGTAGCGATGCGAGGGGATTTAAGCATCAACACTACCTTACGCCGTAGTTCTGGTAAAAGCAACGGAAAAACTCAAGGTATCGTTGGCAGTGAATCTTTATTCTTAACGGAATTTCGTGGGTTAGGAGATCATAATGAAATCTGGTTAGCCCCTGGAATGATGGGTAATATTATTATTCATAAAGCAACCAGTTATAAATTAATTGCCTTAGCTTCTGGTTATTTAGCCTGTAGTGGGAAGATGGATATTTTTTTTGGAATTCCAGAAATAAAATTACCCCATAAAAATATCAGCTTAAACTTATTAAGTATTACAGGAAAAGGACACGTTTTATTGAATGGATTAGGGTCGATTTATTCCATTGATGTCGATGGAGAATATTGGCTAAAAACTGATCATCTAGTTGGCTTTGAAAATAGTTTAAAATATGAAATTATTAAACTTCAAAAAAAAGGAATCTTCCAGTGGTTTCAACCTCTAAATTTTTTCATAAAGTTTAAGGGAAAAGGTAAATTGTACTGTCAAACCCATCAAGCAAAAGATTGGGGACACTTAATTGCAAAACAACTAAAGTCTAAATAATCAATAAAATGTCAGGTCATAAAAAAATTGATTATACAATTCAAAAAAATCCAGAGGCTGCTTTTTTAACGATTAATTTAAGGCCATTAGATAAGCTTTTTGTTAAAACATCAACCTTAACTGCTAAAGATGATACAATAGAAATTGGCAGAACTATTACCCCCGGTTTGCCTAATTTTGATCTCAATTTCTCTTTAGATTCTAACTTAACCATTAATGAGGTTCAAGCTCCTAAATTACCTGGTAGTGTTTATCTATTTCCTAACATTTTAGGAACCATACAGCATTATTCTTTAAGTTCTGAAGTTGGTATCATTAGTCAAATTTTTTCTTTTCTCGCTTGTAGTGAAAATATTCAGTTTAGAATGATGTCTTCTCCTCTAATAAAACAAATAAGTGAACAAGATTCTTTCTTTGTCCATTTATTAGGAACAGGGGAGTTATGGTTAAGTTTTTATGGTAATAGTCAAGAGATTTCCGTCAATAATGACTATATTATTAATCTTAGTTATTTGGTAGCTTTTGAGGATACATTAAACTACGAAATTAAACAAATTGATAGTCTATCAGCCCCAGGTTTACATACAGGCTCAGTAGGAGAACATAATCTTTTTTGCCACTTCAAAGGTATCGGTAAAATCTGGATACAGTCTCGTCATCGTTATGCTTTTCTTAATTTCTTTGCTCCTTTTATTCATTAAATTGCCAGGAAATTGTTCATTTTTTCACCGAATTAATGATTAATTTCCCCTTGCTTGAATCGCAGTAATAACCACTGTATTAATAATGTCTTCAACGGTACAACCACGACTTAAATCGTTGACTGGTTTTTGCAGGCCTTGTAAAATAGGTCCCATAGCAATCGCACCCGTTTCTCTTTGAACAGCTTTATAGGTATTATTCCCCGTATTTAAGTCAGGAAAGATAAAAACTGTTGCTTCTCCAGCAACTTTTGAATCCGGTATTTTTTGCGCTGCAACTGTTTTATCAACCGCAGCATCATATTGTATGGGACCTTCAAATAATAAGTCGGGGCGGCGTTTTTTCGCAATCATTGTTGCTTCTTTCACTCTTTCCACATCTTCCCCTTTTCCTGACTCTCCTGATGAATAAGAGAGTAAAGCAACTTTGGGAAAAATAGCGAATGTTTCGGCAGTTTCTGCGGAAATAATGGCAATTTCTGCTAATTGTTCTGCGGTAGGATTAGCATTAATGGCACAGTCTCCATACACTAAAACTTTGTCAGCTAAACACATAAAAAATACAGAGGAAACTAACTGATATTGAGGTTTAGTTTTAATAATTTGTAAAGCTGGCCTAATCGTGTTTCCTGTAGTATGAATAGCTCCTGAAACCATGCCATCTGCATCCCCGGAATACACCATCATGGTCCCAAAATAAGAAACATCCATTAACATATCTTTGGCATTTTCTAGAGTAATTCCTTTATGTTTTCTTAGTTCATATAAAGTTTCAATATAATCATCTAAATTCTGAGAACTAAGAGGATTAATAATTCTGAGACTATTACTATCTAATTGAATACCATGAGTTTGTATTGTTTGTTCAATACGTTCTTTTTCTCCGAGTAATGTGATGTCAACTATATTTTGGGATATGAGGGTAGCAACTGCTTTGAGAATACGGGGATCTTTTCCTTCTGGTAAGACAATATGACGCTTACTTAATTTAGCTTTTTGAATTAAATTATAAGTAAACATTTTGGGAGTAATTCCCTCAATTTTAATCTGATTAATTAGATGTTCTAAAATAGGTAAGTTAACGAATTTATCAAACAGTTCAATACTCCAATTAATCTTTTCTATATCTCCTGGCTTTAAAGAACTATAAATAGTCTGTAAACGCGAAGCAGTAGGATAAGTATAAGTATCCACCCAAAGTATGGGTAAAGTATCTCGTAAACCTGCAATTAATCGACTGATTGATTGTTCTAGTTTACATTCTGTTGTTAATAATATTCCTGCTAAATTAGGATAATTTATTGATTGATGTGCTTGTAAAGTGCCAATAATAACATCTCCTCTATCCGATGGAGTGACGACGAGATCATTATCATGAAGTTGAGTAATTGCGTGCTGCATTTGCATGGCAGCAATGAGATAGTTAAAGACTAAATTATTTAAACCCTTCTCACCATATAAACCCTGAGCTTTTAGTTGTTCTGCTACTTCTCGCATTCTGGGGCTATCTAACTTTTTATCATAGGGAATAACCGAAAATAGATAGTTATTTTCACTGTAAGTATTTTGGAGATAGATTTTTATTTTTTCTAGAGCATTATCAGCAACTTTATTAATAATAATCCCTAGTATTTTACAGTGTTTATCTCTATAAGAATCCGCAACAATTTTAAGAGAAATACAGATTTCTTCTACAGATTTTTGATAACCATTGCCCAAAATTAATAAAGAACAGCCTAAAGTTTTTGCAATAGCGACATTAATCTCAAAAGCAAAGGCCGAATTTTCACCGACATAATCTGAATTTTCACAAACAATAAAATCACAAGTTTCTTCTAGCCTTTTATATTTAGTAATAATCTTATCTAAAATTTTATCGAATTTTTCTTCTCCCATTAAATAACTGACTTCAGAATAATATAAGCCAAAAGAATTTTCATAACTTTGATGCAATTGAAAAGAGGATAAAATTAGATCAATATGTTGATCAGGTTTCTTGTCAATGGCATCTTTAATGATGGGTCTAAAAAATCCTACTTTTGTCGTTTTTCTGAGAATTAATTCAATAATCCCTAAAGCAATTAAGGATTTACCACTTCTCGGTTCAACGGTACTAATATAGAGAGAATTAGTCATTATCCTAGTATTATCATTTTTGAAAGACCACTAATTGAGGGGTGAAATTTTCCCCATTTTTTAGGGATGTTGTCACCCAATGACTTTACCATTAGAGTATAAGCAAAAGCAGAAAAATTGTTAAGCTATTAAAATAAAGATGATTTATCCATCTTTTTTAGCTCACATCAAATCAATCATTAAACTCTATTATGCAACTCACTTGGCTTGATAATAACTCTTGGTTAATAGAAATTGCAGGAAAAAGAATCCTTTTAGATCCTTGGTTAGTTGGTTCTTTGGTTTTTGGTAACTTAGAATGGTTATTTAAAGGAATTAAGCAAAAAAAATATGATCTCAAAGATCCCATTGATCTCATTCTCTTGTCTCAAGGATTGGATGATCATGCCCATATTCCCACTCTCAAAGAATTAAACCAGAATATTCCTGTTGTTGCTTCTCCTAATGCAGCAAAAGTGGTCAAAGGACTAGGATATACTCAAATTCACTCCTTGGAGCATGGAGAAAGTTACAACTTAGAAGAAACAATAAAAATAAAAGCCTTTCCAGGTTCTTTGATCGGACCGCAATTAGTGGAAAATGCCTACGTCATCACTGATTTAAAAGAACAACAAAAACTTTACTACGAACCCCACGGGAATCATTGCTCTGAGTTAGCCCAAGAAGCCCCCATAGACGTTATTTTAACTCCAGTGGCAGGAGTCAGCATTTTGCATCTTCTCCCGGTCTTACAGGGACAAAATACCACCCTGAAATTGTGTCAAACCCTCAAGCCCAAATTCGTTTTACCCACTGCCGATGCCAAAGAAACAGACTATCAAGGGCTTTTAGTTTCTGTATTGCGACAAGAAGGAACCATAGATAAGTTTCGTCAACAATTACAAGAAAATCATCTCTCCACTCAGGTAATGACCCCTAACCCTGGAGAGACGGTGAATTTAGCTGTGCAATTAACCCGATAATCTTCTCCAATCTGTCCTTCTGATTATCTTCAGGAGGACAAAACCAGATATCCTACTAAATAGGACTGTTTATCGAAAAATAATGGGTCTAAAACCCCGCCCTAACAGGCGTAATTGTGTTACGATGAATTCGTAGCGTTAAGGGCTACCTACTGGGGGTCCCCCAGGAAGTGACGACTAACCCTGAATCGGCAGGGTATCTGGGAACAGATGGATGTATGACCTAGCAAGGTAAGTACCTCCTCAGCCTAGTAAACCTCGTAAGAGAGTAGGTTTCAGTGAGTAATTACTGAATCAGAATCCACTCGCCATAAGAGCAGTGGAGCATGTCAAGCACAGGTTAAACGATGCAATTTTCCAAAATCCTAATTGCCAATCGCGGGGAGATCGCTTTACGAATTTTACACAGTTGTGAAGAACTCGGTATTGGCACGGTTGCGGTTCACTCCACCATTGATCGTCAAGCCCTCCATGTTCAATTGGCTGATGAAAGTGTCTGTATTGGTCCGCCGGCCAGTGGGAAAAGTTATCTGAATATTCCCAATATCATCTCGGCTGCTTTGACTCGTAATGCCACCGCAATTCATCCAGGGTACGGGTTTTTAGCGGAAAATGCTCGTTTTGCAGAAATTTGCGCTGATCATCAAATTGTCTTCATTGGTCCGTCTCCTGAAGCGATTCGGTCTATGGGGGATAAGTCTACCGCTAAAAAAACCATGCAAAAAGCGGGTGTTCCAACTGTTCCCGGTAGTTGGGGACTGCTACAAAGTGAAGAAGAAGCCTTAAAAGTTGCCGGTGATATTGGCTACCCAGTTATTATTAAAGCCACAGCCGGAGGAGGGGGACGAGGAATGCGTTTGGTAGAGCAAGAAAGTGATTTTTCTCGTCTCTTTCAAGCAGCGCAAGGAGAAGCAGAAGCAGCTTTTGGGAATGCTGGGGTGTATTTAGAGAAGTTTATTGAACGTCCCCGTCATATCGAATTCCAAATTTTAGCCGATGGTTATGGCAATGTTATCCATCTTGGCGAAAGAGACTGTTCTATTCAACGTCGTCATCAAAAATTACTAGAAGAAGCCCCTAGTCCTTTTTTAACCCCCCAACTACGCAAAAAAATGGGAGACGCAGCAGTTAAAGCCGCTAAGTCGATCAATTATGTAGGGGCGGGAACCGTAGAATTTTTGGTGGATAATCAGGGTAATTTCTACTTTATGGAAATGAATACTCGTATCCAAGTAGAACACCCAGTTACAGAAATGATTACGGGATTAGATTTGATTACAGAACAAATCCGCATCGCCCAAGGGGAAAAATTACAACTAAAACAGCAACAAGTTCCCTTAAAAGGCCACGCCATTGAATGCCGCATTAATGCTGAAGATCCTGAGCTTAATTTTAGACCTCATCCTGGTACAATCAGTGGTTATCTTCCTCCTGGTGGACCTGGGGTAAGAATGGATTCTCATGTTTATACGGACTACGAAATTCCCCCTTATTACGATTCTTTGATTGGTAAATTAATTGTCTGGGGTCCTGATAGAAATACAGCTATTAAACGCATGAAACGGGCGTTAAGAGAATGTGCTATTACAGGGGTTCCAACCACCATTGATTTTCATAAAAAAGTTTTAGAAACCCCCGCCTTTTTAGCAGGGGATGTTTATACTAATTTTGTCTTAGAACATTTAATGAGTTAAGAGTTGGCCAGAAGTCACCGAGAAGTGATTCAATCCTGGGTATACTTCTCAATGAGTGGAAGTGGCGATGGCTCATCTAAGTCTAGTTACTGGTTAAACAAAAAATCTAGCAATTAATTGGGAAATAAAGTCGGAATTTCCTTGGGTTTAAACCGATTATAAGTATTGATTAAAGTGGTAACGGCTGAACGGTCCAGCCAATAAATAGGATAAGATGGGTCACTAATAGACTGCCAATAACTAGGTTCAAGATAAACTTTATAACTATCTTCACCTGCTAAATAAAATTGTAAAAAAGCTGTGGCTTGAGTATTCCCATAAAGGGTAAATAAATTGGGTTCAACCTCTTGAAAATTCACTAATAAACTAACTAACTGATTAACCTGAGAATTGGCATCAGGAGTGTTCAAAAAATGGGCTTGCCCTTCCATAACAAATAAATATTTATTTTGACTACTTACCCAGGCAAATGTTCTGATTTGTTCAATAATGGCAGGTGTTGCAGGATCGTTTGTCCCGGCACCAATAATAATAGGGATATCAACCTTCTCTAAACCTTGTGAACCAAAAACAACACTATTAACGGGATTCATAATACCAATCGCCGCGACTCTTGGATCTCTAAAATTATACAGTTGCTGGGGTAAATTTAAGGTTTGACATTGTAATAACATAGAGAGATTGAATTCCCAAACAGGACGATCGCAATAAGTTCTAATATTATCAAAGTCCCAAGTTGCACCGGCCAAAGCTAAAGCTGTATAACCGCCAAAAGAATGACCCAGTACCCCAACTTTATCCAAGTTCAGTCTATTGCTAAATTCTGTCTCATTTCTCCGTTCTAAATCATCTAAAACATAGCTAATGTCTAAGGGTCTGTTAATAAAGTCTTCTAAGTCATACAATTGACGGGAATAATTATTGAGCATTGATTCTAACTTTTCTTTATCACTTCCTATATGTTGAGGAATGGCTACTAAAAAGCCATAGGAAGCTAATTGTTGTCCTAATTCCTTAAAGTCATCTGGGTGAGAACCTAAGCCATGAGAAACCACAACAACAGGGGTTTTACCTGCCTTCCAACGCTGGGGTTGATAGAGATGTAAGTCAAAGGTTCGTTGACGATTCGGGTCAGTTAATTTTATGACTCGAACAGGGTTAACACCATAATTCCCTTTTTCTCTAATATCTTTTAGAGCGCTATAATCGTGATTAATTTCAGCCGCTTTTTGATTAGATAATATCATCGCATCCTGAGTTAAAGAATTTGTTGCTAAGATTAAGCGTTGTTGATAATCTAAAGCCTGTTTAATTTGGGAAACATTGAGTTGAACATCTGTAGCTAAATGATTTAGGATGTTGATTAAGGTTAATCCTTCTTGGGTATCTAAAGCGGCTTGAATTAATGCTCCTCTTAAGAGGTATTTGCCATTTCTTCCTCCTGGAACAGAGATTAAAACCCCAATTCTGTTTAATAAAAGTTCTCCTGTAGGCGTATTTAAGAAAGTGGCCAGTTGAACCCCATCAATAGGATATTGAGTTGATAAAATTTCTCTTAATAAGTCTTGCCCATTTTCGTCTAAATTAGCCCTTTTTAAATAAAAGGCTAAATCTTGATTGATAATTCCTTCATCAGCAAATTTTTCTAAAGACTCAACTCGAAGAGTTAAATTAAGGGACTCTAATACAATCTGAATTTTTTCGGCTGCTACAGTAGGTGAGGAACTAAAAACAGAGGAGAGTACAGCTAATAAAACATATTTACAACTTTTAAGCCAAGAAAACATGATAATTACCTAAATGAAGTCAAAATAAAGCAGGAAGAATGACAAGGTGTGAGACAATGCAAGTGATGGGTTCAGAGTTAGGTTTTTTGGCTTCCCTTTCTATTGAGGAATGTTTTCTCTTTTTTTAATGAATAATACTTTTTCCCTCACATCTAAAACCTAAAACCTCGCCTCCTATCTTTCCCACATATTGTTATCCAAAACCGACGTTAATTATTTTAATGCTCAATGGATAATTAATCATCATTTGACTTACTCATTAATTTTGGTCAAGTAGTTATCGAAAAATAATGGGTCTAAAACCCCGCCCTTCAGGGCGTAATTGTGTTAGAATTGGAGTGTAGCAATTTTAAGCTACCTACTGGGAGTCCCCCAGAAAGTGACGACTAACCCTGAATCGGCAGGGTGTCTGGAAACAAATGGATGTATGACCTAGTAAGGTAAGTACCAGTCAGCCTAGTAAACCTCATTTGAGAGTAGGTTTCAACAAGTAATTGTTGAATCAGAATCCACTCGCCATAAGGGCAGTGGAGTATGTCAAGCCATTATTTAGTGTTGGCACACAAGCTCCTTTAGATTCTCTAATTGAATATGTACAGAATCAAGAACAATCACAATAAGGATGCTTCGCCTTTATTTATTGGTTTAGCGCAGTCCCCATCTAAAATTAAAAATTTTAGATGGGGACTGCGCTAAACGATTTTGTTCAAAGGCGATCGCCGATCAATGGTGATAACGAGGGTGAGAACTATATACCACTGAAACCACCAGTTAAGGCGACAATACAAGCAGGATGCTTGTATTAATTTAATGTAGGAGACGAACTTTAGCCAGACAATTAAGGTCTAAAGCCGCATATTTGAAGGCATAATTCCTGAAAATAGCCGTAAAAAACCCCCATGATAAAAACAATGTCCTCCTTCTGACTTTGTCAACCCGCCCAACTAACCCAATTGGCAGATGTGGCTGATAAAGGCTGTGCTAATTCACATTGTTCACTACCTTCTAAAGACACCTCTTTTGTATCAGCTACACTTAAGTCAGTGTTGATCACAGTAGCACCACAAAGCTTTGCCCCGCTCAAATCTGCTCCATCGATATTAACCTCTTGAAGCTTAGCTTTGGTCAAATTAGCATTCTGTAAATTAGCACAACGTAGATCTGCATTGGTTAGATCAACCCCGCTTAAGTCTGCACCAGTCAAGTCAGCACCAATGAGATTAATTTCCGTCAAGTTAGCCCCAACCAAATTGGCATCACTTAAGTCTACATCGGTTAAATTAGCTTGAGCTAGACAAGCACCACTTAGGTCAGTATGCTTCAAGTTAGCACCACTTAAGTCGGCACGGCTGAAATTGATACGTTGTAAATTAAGTCCTTCTAAGTTAGCCTGATGTAAGCTTGCTCCTTGGAAGTTGCGTTGATTTTTTAGATAGTTGGTAAACAATTCTCTCTCTTTCATTATTGAATTCTCCCAATCAGTTCATCTGCTTACCTTCCGCTTAATCTTATGTATAGCTATTAAGATGGTAATTAAAAATACTTGCAATTAGAGCGAAATGTCAGCATTTCATGACTCAATTTTAAAACACTTTTTAGAAGTTCATGAGTATGATTGGCGGGAAGTCAATAACTTTTCACAAAATGTTATATTTCTTAATAATTGCTCAGCAATCTACAGCAGTTTGTGACTGAAAATGACACAGATAAAAATTAGTAGAGACGTTTGAGAAAACGTCTCTACTAAGAACTATGGAGCCGTTTGAATGCCGTTCTCAATTAAGTCTATCAGGGCATCATATTTTGGAGAACTATCTTGATCAATGGATTCTAAACTTCCCCAACTTCCCCATTTACTAGGTATACCCACATCACTAAAGTTCATGAATAACCCACCACCCTGTTGATACCAATTAGCGAAATATTCTTTATATAGCTCTCCCATGCGAGGATCACGGTTAGCTTCAATGAATAGGTCAGTAATGGTTTGATTGTTTTGCACTCCCCCGTGTCCAGCTAAATGCTGTCCACCTTCATAGGCTAAGAGTTGTAACCCTTCTTCTTGAGCTAAATCTGCATAATTGGCGATATTATCGTAAGCCTGTTGTAATGCCCCTCCTGAGTATCCATTACTCAAAACCCCTCCTTGGGTTAATTCATCAAAGAGTTGATCCACAGTCAATTTTTCTACTTCAGTCTCATTCTTAGGTGATCCTAAATAACCCCCAAAGTAAGGGGCAATAGCGATCGCATCAATGCCATAATCAGCATGGGTTTTATTTTCAGTTGACCAAGATTCATACTTTAAAGCTTGTTCGGCCATCCATGTGTTGGCAGCTTGAGAACCCATAACCCCAATCACCCGTTCTTTATCTCCCGTCTGCTCAAAGACTTGATCCCAAATTTGGGTAATTTCAGTGGTTCGTTTGCCAAACCAATTCATCCGATTTCCGTTGAAATTGGGATCATTTTTAGCTTGTTGATCAACCCACCCTGTTTGCTGAAACTGCCAATTCCAAACTTCATTAGAATATTCAACGTAGACGTTACGTTCTGGTTCCAGGTTATCTCTGACATAGGTGGCAAAATTAGTCACATATTCATCAGTA
The DNA here is from genome assembly GCA_030064935.1 of Crocosphaera sp. Classification (GTDB taxonomy): domain Bacteria; phylum Cyanobacteriota; class Cyanobacteriia; order Cyanobacteriales; family Microcystaceae; genus Crocosphaera. Next base: position 16,461 of record JASJEA010000082.1, read on the forward strand.
GCCAGATGGGGCATAGTAAACCAAGCATCTACATCTAGAGTATTGGCAACTTCTACCATGATTTCAACTGGGGCCCCTAATGCTGACCAAGTAGAACTATCTAAAGTTGGTCTTTCACTCCATTCCCCTTGAGTTGAATTATTTGTTTTCATCCAATCCATAAACCGAAGCGCACCAAAAGGCTGAGTTTTTTCCAGAAAGGTTGGGTTAAATGTCTGAGTTTGGTAAGTAGATTCGTGAGCTTCGGGAATTAATTGAATGTTACGAATATAATTTCCTGTTGCATTAGGATCTGTTTCAGTAATTTTTATGATTAGATTTTCATTGCTTCCAATATCAATAACATCTCGACCCTCAACAGAAGAACTTTCACCAATTATTTTACCACCTTGATATTCAATTTCACCTTCTCCTTCGTATAAGACAATGTATCGGCCTTGGTCTATAGAAGTAAAAATGGTACTTACATCAGTATATTGGGGTGCATCCTCCAGTGCTGGTAAAGACTTAACCCAACCATTTTCATCCAAATCCAATAGGTCATATTCCTTAGTATCCCAAACGCCATTTGCCTGAGTTATCCACTTACGAGAAGATTTAAAGCGATCAACAAAAGGAACTTGAGTAGACCAGTCATGAATTCCATCAAGGTTAGTTCCTAGAGGGACAGGACTAGTAACATTGATAGTTACAGTTGCTTGATCTAATAAACCTTGCCCATTTTGTATCGTATACTCAAAGCTGGCAACACCAGCAAAATCGGCATTGGGGTTAAAAAAAATGTTACCTTGACTATCAAGAGAAACACTACCGTTACTAGCATTAGTAACTTCTGTAATCTGGAGAATTTGTCCATGAGTATCGACATCATTTACTAATAAATCTGATCCTAGTATACTCAAAGAGTTGTTTGTTCGTGCAACAAAGTGATCGTCGTAGGCTTGAGGAGGATGATTAATTTCTATTGGTTCAGCGACAGGACTAGTAACATTGATAGTTACAGTTGCTTGATCTAATAAACCTTGCCCATTTTGTATCGTATACTCAAAGCTGGCAACACCAGCAAAATC
>JASJEA010000258.1 GCA_030064935.1 Crocosphaera sp.
CAACTATTTTCGATAATTGGTGATTTTCGAGGCATCGAACCTCGAAAATCACACGCTCTACCTCCCCACTCCGCAAGCTGAGAGTGGGGACTCCCGCTTGATTCGTTGAAAGAGGCAGCAGTCAAAAGAAATCGTAAAAATTAGTTTAACTTTCCTGTTTCTACTGTTTGATAACTATAGATAATCTGCGATCTTGAAGAGATCGACAAATCCCTGTGCCTATATTGTCTGTTGGGTTAAGGGAAGAAATTAAACATATAAAATCAAGGTTCCTCCTGTTAATTAATGAAAGTATTTCAATGAGTTCAATCATTACGCCAAGTAAAAATTATTTTTTCCTCTGCTTGTCGAAACTCGATATTAAACTTATCAAAAACTACTTCTCTTCCTAATAATAACTGTTCTGTTCCTATAGTATTTTGTAACCAAGCAACAGGAGCTAATAAAGTGTGTTCATCAATTGTTATTTCAAGATTGCGCAGCACATATTCCACATTTCCACCGACATTTTCTGCTAATAAAGTAGATTCAGCGTCTGCTAAAGATAATCCTAAATCTTGACCCATTTTAAGTGAAATGAGACTAACTTCTGCACCGGAATCAACTAACATCGTTACGTCTATTTCTCGATCATGATGTTTCAATTTGACGGAATAATTGGGCTGCCAATCATGACTAACCACCGCTCTAAAATATATGGGCAAAATCTGAAGAGAACGACTATGAGGAGGCACCAAATAAATTAAATAGTTTTTTCCTGATTCATCAGCAATATCTAAAACAGATTGTAAATTTTCACCATGACTGATAATGCCTTGATCATTGTAAGCAATATATTGATTTTTATATAAATCTAGGACCATTTGACGGTTATAATTTAACCATTTAATACTTTTTTCGGCCTGTTCTTTTGACAGTGAATTAGACATAAGATAAGACAGATTGTTAATATTTCCTCAATGAGCAATTGAGACCACAATATAAATTTTAACCAAAACTGAAGCAGTATTAAGATAGCACCAAAATTGAGCTAACATTTAACTAAAGCGAAACCCTGACAAAATTTTATGCTGTCCCAAATCAAAACCCTAGCTGAAGACTTAGCCCCGCGACTGATTGAAATACGCCGTCATTTACACGCCCATCCAGAATTAAGTGGCCAGGAATATCAAACAGCGGCCTATGTATCCGGTGTTCTCTCTTCCTGTGGAATTCATGTAAGAGAAGCTGTGGGAAAAACAGGGGTGGTAGGCAACTTGGAAGGAAATGGGACAAAAAAAGGGATTTTAGCCATTCGCACCGATATGGATGCTTTACCCATCGAAGAAAGGACAAAATTAGACTTTGCTTCCTGTAAACCTGGAGTGATGCACGCCTGTGGCCACGATGTTCATACCACCATAGGACTGGGAACCGCTATGATTTTATCCCAGTTAAAAGGGGAATTACCTGGTAACATTCGCTTCCTTTTCCAACCAGCCGAAGAAATAGCTCAGGGGGCAAGCTGGATGGTGCAAGATGGGGCGATGCGGGATGTGGAGAGCATTTTTGGGGTTCATGTATTTCCCTCACTTCCAGCCCGTTCTGTGGGTATTCGCTACGGTGCATTAACTGCGGCTGCCGATGATATTGAAATATTTATTCAAGGGGAGTCAGGGCACGGAGCCCGCCCCCATGAAGCAGTCGACGCAATTTGGCTCGCTTCTCAAGTAATTACCACCCTTCAACAAGCCATCAGTCGCACTCAGAACCCCTTACGGCCTCTGGTTTTGACTATCGGCCAAATAACAGGAGGCCGCGCCCCCAATGTTATCGCCGATCAGGTAAGAATGGCTGGAACAGTGCGATCGCTTCATCCAGAAACCCATGCCAATTTACCGCAATGGATCGAGGGGATTATTGCTAATGTGTGCAATGCTTATGGTGCTAAGTATGAAATGAATTATCGTCGTGGTGTTCCCTCAGTACAAAATGATCTCAACTTAACCCAAATCTTAGAAAGTGCCTCTCGCGAAGCTTGGGGCAATGACTTAGTGGAAATATTACCCGAACCCTCTTTAGGTGCCGAAGACTTTTCTTTATATCTAGAACACGCCCCAGGAACCATGTTTCGTTTAGGTGTCGGTTATGACAATAAGGAAAACCACCCCTTACATCATCCCCTATTTGAAGTAGATGAGTCGGCTATTATAACTGGAGTTGTGACCTTAGCTTATGGTGCTTGTAAATATTGGGGGATTGATTCTGTTACCAAAAACCTACCCAATACTATCTAGACTTATTCATAGCACTACGCATTATGGTTAGGACGTTTATGAAATTGCAAAACCTTGTAGGGTTGGCAATGCCCACCTTACCATAATGTCCTAATGGACTTTAAGCCTGATGAGTAGATTTTAGTAAGTTTTATATAGCAGATTGAGTGAATTGAGATCCTCAAAATCCTTATTAAGCAGACGCTATACGGTTTATTTGCTGGTAGCAATGCCCACGGACGTTAACATTCGTATAAATTTGGATAAAGATGTCCTTAAATAATTTAAGAAACAGAGAAAGTAGGACAAAAAACATTTTTAATTGCCAATAAATTAGTAATTGTTTTGTTTTGTGCTTGTATAAAACGTTTTCTATGTTTTTTCGACCCAAGCCTAACATAATTCATTGCACACAGTTGAATAATTTTTTCTATAATTCTAGAGAAAATTGCACTAATTTTTAGTTGAATTTTCTTTACTAGCGACTATATTTTCAATGGTGTTGTTAAAATCATGACTACTCTTTCCCAGGAAACTTTTAGTAATTCAACCACTCTTAAACCCTCTGCTCCAGAAACGGAGATCATTGCGCCTCCCAATCCCCCAGATTTGTTTATTGTTGGCGGTCCAGGAGATGATGTCCTCGGTGGAGTGGCTGGCAATGATATTATTTTTGGAAGAGGAGGGAATGATACCCTCACCGGACAACAGGGAAGTGATTCTCTTGAAGGAGAAAGTGGCAATGATTCCCTTGATGGGGGGCAAGGAAGTGATACCCTTGTGGGAGGTTCAGAGAATGATACCCTCATTGGGGGTTCAGGCAATGATTTTCTCGATGGGGGAGCCGGTGCTGATCTGCTTTTTGGCGATGATAGGTTTTCCTTTTTCTATTTCCCTTTCCTTCGTAGTGAAACAACAGTAGTAGATTCTCAACTAACTCCCCTCGATAGTGCAAACACTCTAGAGATTAGTGATGTTTCCTCGACTTTTGATCAAACCGCTCTCGAAACTTCTCAATTCAATACTGTTGAAGATGCAATCAGTATCGATCTTTTATACCACCCATTCCCATTGTTCTTCAACAGTGATACCCTCGTGGGGGGTTCAGGCAATGATACCCTCGTGGGGGGTTCTGGCAATGATTCTCTCGATGGCGGTTCTGAAGATGACCTTATTTATGGCGACCAAACTTTCTTTTTCTTTTCATCGACTTTTGATAAAACTGCTCTCGAAACTTCTCCATTCAATGCTGTTGAAGATGTAACCAGTATCGCTCCATACCCATTTTTCTTCAACAGTGATACCCTCGTTGGGGGTTCAGGAAAAGATACTCTCATTGGCGGTTCTGGCAATGATTCTCTCGATGGCGGTTCTGAAGATGACCTTATTTATGGCGACCAAACTTTCTTTTTCTTTTCATCGACTTTTGATAAAACCGCTCTCGAAACTTCTCAATTCAATGCTGTTGAAGATTTAACCAGTACCGATTTTGCATACTACCCATACCCATTTTTCCTGGAAAATGATACTCTCATTGGGGGTTCAGGGAATGATACTCTCATTGGCGGTTTCGGTAATGATTCTCTCGATGGGGGAACAGGTCAAGATTCTCTAAGTGGGGGTGATGGTAGAGATACCCTCAAAGGGGGCTCAGAAAATGACACCCTTAATGGAGGAACTTCGAGTGACTCTCTTGATGGAGGAAGCGGGAATGATCTTCTTTATGGAGACACCAATTTCGTCGTTCCTTATTTCTATAGCCCTAACCCTGCTTTGGTAGAAAACACAACTAGCGATCTTCTTATCCTTCGTCATAGCCTTGGCTCTAGCGATACACTACAGGGGGGATTAGGCAATGATACCCTTTACGGACAAAGGGGAAATGACTCCTTAGATGGCGGAGAAGGAGATGATGTTATTTATGGGGGAGACCAAATTCTCTCTTCTCCTATTATCTCTAATGAGCCTGTCTTAGTATCCACCAGTAGCGATATTTATATCTCTCCCATCTTCTTCCCTGGTTTTCCCTTGATTCTTGATGATGATACCCTAGTCGGTGGTGACGGTAGCGATCGCTTGATAGGTGGTAATGGTAGTGATCTATTAATTGGTGGGATTTCTTTTAGTCTTAACGATACGTTCCAAGATACCTTAATTGGCGGTCAAGGGGCTGACGAATTCGTTATCCGTCAAGTTAGTCGCGGGTCCACCAATGAGTTTGATCTTTTACTTGATTTTGATGGCAAAACCCAAGGAGATTTATTAGTTATCAATTCTACTCCCACCATTGATGCTTCACCCGATCTGCTTTTGAGGAATTTACATTTTGTCGATAACAATGGCAATTCTGATCTCATCGATATTTCTAATGATAATGGTGTCATTATTCAAGTCTCTGAGCGAGGTGGTTTTGATAGCCTCTTCGAGCTTAATTTAGCACTTGAAGCTGGAGAGATTACGAGCATCATTGCCTAGTATTCCTTAACAACTTTATCCTAAGCTCGATCGCCTCATGCCAAATCCGCTTTACAAAGTAGATAATCATATTCAGAAGCCAGAGGGAGAAAGAATATTGTTCTACGATAATAAGCGGATCTCGTATCATAAACTACCCCAGGTTGCTAAGCTGAGCCTGGGGTTTTCAATAGTCTCGATTTCCCTATGGGGCGACATCACGATAAAATAAACTTGGGAATTGTACTAAACCAGAACAGCTAGAGGTGAGATAAACCCTTATGACGACCGTTTTAATTGTAGAAGATGATCCCATTAACCTTCGTGTCTTCTCAAAAATTCTCACTAAACGGGCTGGTTTACAAGTCAAAGGGACAGAAGATGTAGAAGAAGTCATGAAAATGGCCCAAGAAGGAGAAGTGGATATTATTTTGATGGATGTGTCTTTGTCCCATAGTTTCTACAAAGGAGAATCCGTAGATGGGATAAAAATCACTCAATATCTCAAATCTGACCCAAAAACAGCTAATTTACCCGTTATTTTAGTTACTGCACACGCAATGGAAGGCGATCGTGAACATTTCTTAGAAAAAAGTGGGGCTGATGGTTATATCCCTAAACCTGTTGTGGATCATGAACAATTTGTTAATCAGATTTTAACCACCATTGATAATCATCCCAAAGAAAAGGATGAATTAATCTAAAAACATCGTGAAAAATAATAATAATAAAATCATTATAAGCTAGGGTGCTAGTGGTATCAGCTAATCAATTATTGCCAGTCCCTATGTCCCTTAAAACCCTTCCAGGGGAAAGTTATCCCCTCGGTGCCACTGTTGAAAAAGACGGAAAAAATGGCGTTAACTTCTGTATTTTTTCTAAACAGGCGACCTTCATAGAATTACTATTATTTGACGAGCAAAATGCCCCTCAGCCCTCCCATGTTATCCCCCTAGATCCTAAACTCAATCGCACCCATTATTATTGGCATATCTTTATCCCTGGACTCAAAGCAGGACAAGTCTATGCTTATCGGGTTCATGGTCCTTATGATCTCAATAATGGTCATCGTTGCAATCGCGAAAAAGTTCTCTTAGATCCCTACGCTAAAGCCATTGTTGGCTCTTCTATCTATCATCGAGATGCGGCCGTTCATCCAGGAGACAATTGTTCTCAAGCCTTACGCAGTGTTGTAGTAGACACAGAAATCTACGATTGGGAAGGAGACTGGGATGAAAAACCCCGTTTAAGTATACCCTATTCTGAAAGTGTCATCTACGAAATGCACGTCGGTGGCTTTACCCGTCATCCCAGTTCTGGTGTACCTGAGAAAAAACGAGGCACCTTTGCAGGATTAATCGAAAAAATTCCTTACTTAAAAAGCTTAGGTATCACTGCCGTTGAACTCTTACCAGTACATTACTTTGATAGGAAAGATGTCAAACCTGGACTGTCTAACTATTGGGGTTATAGTACCATTGGATTTTTTGCCCCCCATCGTCCCTACAGTTGCGATCAAAGTCCTCTCGGTCCTGTTGATGAGTTTCGAGACATGGTCAAAGCTTTACATAAGGAAGGGATAGAGGTGATTCTAGATGTCGTCTTTAACCACACCGCAGAAGGGGACGAACGAGGGCCAACCCTTAACTTTAGAGGGATTGATAACTCTACCTACTACATTTTAGAAAAGAACCATGCTGAGTATAAAAATTATACGGGTTGTGGCAATACGTTACGGGGCAACCATCCCATTGTCGGTCGTTTGATTTTAGACTGCTTACATTATTGGGTCACAGAAATGCACGTGGATGGGTTCCGCTTTGATCTCGCTTCGATCTTATCGAGAGACTCATCGGGCAACCCCCTAGAAGACTTGAGAGGAAACACCCCAGATATTCTTTGGATCATCGAATCTGACCCCATTTTGGCAGGAACCAAATTGATTGCAGAAGCTTGGGATGCTGCTGGGCTGTACGATGTTGGAAGGTTTGTGGAGTTGGCGGATTGGTTTGCTGAGTGGAATGGACCGTTTAGAGATGACATTCGCCGCTTTATTAAGGGAGATACTGAGATGGTTCCCCGTTTAGCCAGTCGTATTTTAGGGAGTCCCGATATCTACCACCGCCAAGATGTTGATATTAATCGCAGCATTAATTTTATTACTTGTCATGATGGGTTTACCCTCAATGATTTAGTTTCCTATGAAAAAAAACATAATGAAGAAAATGGGGAAGATAATCGTGATGGGGAGAGTCATAATAATAGTTGGAACTGTGGAGTAGAAGGGGACACTGATGATCCAGGTATTCAAGCTTTACGACTGCAACAAATTAAAAACTTCTTCACCATTCTCTTTTTATCCCAAGGAACACCGATGATTTTAATGGGGGATGAAATACGACGAACACAACGGGGTAATAATAATGTTTATTGTCAAGATAATGAGTTAAGTTGGTTCAATTGGGATGGAGTAGAAAAAGAGTCCGATCTCTTCTGTTTTATTCGACAACTTATTTACTTTATTCAAGGGTTAAAATTGTTTCGTCAAGAGGAACGTTTGGAAGTTGCTTATAATAGTCCTCATCGTCCCCATATTAGTTGGCATGGTGTAAAATTAGGAGAACCAGATTGGTCCGATTATTCTCATTGTTTAGCCTTTAGTTTGCATCATCCCGAAGCTAATGAGTATATTCATGTCATCCTTAATGCTTATTGGGAACCCTTAGAGTTTGAATTGCCTTGGTTGGGAGATAATGATTGTTGGTATCGTATCATTGATACTTCTTTACCTCTTAATAAGACTTTTTGTGAGTTAGACTCTGCTGTTCAAGTTACTACTGGTAACTATACAGCTAACGGACGTTCCTGTGTCGTTTTGATGGCAAAGCCTAAGTCTTGAATTTAACTTATACTGGCAAAAATACCCATCTAAAATATCGAAAACCCAAAATGAATTAACGTGAGTTCGGTGGCGCGGAGTTCAGAGTTCGGAGTTATAGCAACCGCCAAGGCGGTTGCTATAATTAGCGGTGAGAGTTTCTTCTAGAAGACAAAAACCTGTACAATCCTAGACATACCTGTACATAATGTCCAGGATATTTCCTCTGCACCGGGAAATTTGCCAGTTCATTAGACCATAGATGCAGATAGAA
>JASJEA010000077.1 GCA_030064935.1 Crocosphaera sp.
TATTCGGCCCAGAGTTGGGGGTGTTCAAATAGTTGTATTTTGACGATGGGTAAATGGGGGGCTAACCGTTGCCAGATCACTCTAGCTAGGTTTTCGGTGGTGGGTAGGGTGGTTTGAAACTCTTCCCAAACATCATTGAGGTAAGCGTAGTCGAGTTGAGAGGTGACTTCTCTTTTGATTACCTGTTTAACGGTAGATAGGTTCTCTACCATGCCATATTGGTCGATCTCGCCCCACAAAGAGACAAACAGGACATAGTTATGACCATGGCCAGGAAAACGGCTACAAAGCCCAAATGCTTGCTGATTTTTGCTTTCGTCCCATTCTGGCAACCAATAGCGATGACTGGCACTAAATTGGGCGCGACGGTTAATAACACATTGCATAGTTAGTAATTACAAATTTCTATTTGTAACGTTTCGTAAAGTTACCTTTTTCTAGGATATACGGTTTTGGGACATTTTAGGCCAGTGTTATACCAGTGGGGGAATAGACATAGGTGGATTGAGATTAGAAACTAAACGATATAATTAAAGTGTTTTTACTGAGGATTATTCCCATAATAAACCTATGACTAAATATATAAATATTACTGAGGCACAAAAAAAATTATTAGAATTCCCTGATAATTTGGATGATGAACCGATCATCATTCTTGAGGAAGGTAAACCTATTATAACAGCAATGAGTTATGAAAAATTTGAATCTTTAATGGAAACTTTAAGGATTCTTTCTGATGAATCATTTAGTCAAAATTTAGAAGAAAGTATGCTGCAAGAAAAAGAAGGTAAGACAATTTCTTGGGAAGCTGCTAAAGAAAAATTAGGATTATGAATGAAACACAAGAATATCAGATCAGATTAACTGATTTAGCTTTAGAGATGTTAGAGAAAATTAAAGATCAGCGACATTTACAACTATTAAGTAAACGCATTGATCAACTTAAACTGAGTCCTGAAAAACAAGGAAAACCCTTAACTGATAAACTTAAGGGATATCGAAGTATTAGGGCAGTTGGTCAACGTTATCGTATTATATATCAAGTTGTTAAATCGGAAGTTACTGTGTATATTATTGGAGTAGGATTAAGACAAGAAGGCAGTCGTAAAGATATTTACAATAAACTTGAAAAATTATTAGATGACAATCTCTAAAACAAAATTATTTAAGGAGTATTAAAAGCAATGCTTAAAGATATTGAAATCGAAAACTTTAGATGTTTTGAATCTACAAAAATTGAAGGATTTGAAAGAGTTAATTTAATTGGAGGTAAAAATAATTCAGGAAAAACTGGTTTATTAGAAGCGATATTATTAAATCAGTCTCCTCAACCACAAACAATCTTTTTATTAAGAAAATTAAGACAAGAATCTGAAGAATTTAGCAAAGCTTATCCTGAAAAAGCATGGGATAGTTTCTTTTTTAATAATGATATAGAACAGGAAGGAGAAATCAAAACTAATAATGACAATAATCAAGAGCAAATAATTTATTTGAATAATAATTTAATTTTATCTAATGAGATTACTAAACAGAATGAAAATGATAGAGATAAAGAACAAGATTTACAAATAAAGTATCTATCTGAAAATTATCATAAGGGATCGAAATTAACAATTAAAGTATACTTAGCAGTTGATGTTAATCACGCAAATCTACCAAAAGAGATGCAATTTTTTGTTAATAAGTATTCTAGTAATTATAAATTCATTATAGTTTCTACTAATGAAAATATTGGCTTACAAGCTATTAAAGACATTAGTAGAGATTCGTTAATAACTGAAGCAGAAATAATCAGTATATTAAATACGAGTAGACAAGAATTAATGAGTAAAAAACCTATTTATATATCACCTTCATTTCGTTATGCTTCTGAAATAATAATAGAAGAATATAGCAAAGCAGTATTTGAAAATTTAGATAATTATAAAAATATGATTTCTATTCTTCAAAACATAGACCCATTAATAGAAGGTATTCAAATTTTTTCTATAGGAAAACCTTTAATATATTTAAAAAAAGCTCATCAAAAAATGCTACCCATCTCAATGTTTGGTGATGCTATAAATAGAGTGACTGAAATTATTGTGAGGGTACTGAATAATCAAGGTGGTATAATCTTAATTGATGAAATAGAAAATGGAATACATTACAGCACTCATAGAGACTTTTGGAAAGCATTATTTGAACTATCAAAGGAACTTGATGTCCAAATATTTACCACTACCCATAGTTTAGAAATGATCCAAGCATTTAGAGACATTGGACTTAACTATTATGCTGATAGTGGTGCTTATTTTGAAATAGCAAGAAATCCAAGAACTAATAATATTGTTGGAATAAAACATGAATTAGAAATGCTAGATTATGCACTAAACCGTAGTGAAGAAGTTAGAGGAGAATAATATGAGTAATGTGATTATTGTTGAAGCTGAAAATGATGCTACCTTTATTAAAGCAATGGTTAAATATATGAATGAACAAGAAGATAATAATTTTAGTATTAATCTTGATAGTCAAAAAGGTTACACAACTTTAAATGATAAGACTCCTAACAAAGAATACAGAGGTTTAAGTGAAACAACCTTAACAAGAAGTTTACAAAGAGTTAAAAAAAGATTAGAAAAAGAATTCATACAAAAAGTAGGTATAATCATAGATATTGATCAAAAATCACAACAAGAAAGACTTGATTTAGTTAATAAATCTATGGTAAATATCTTTACAGAAGCTGAAAAAATGACAAATATTAATCAGTTAGTTAAAATAATAACCATAGATCAACAAGATATCAAAGCAGCGTGTTATTTTATGAATGTTAATGGAGAAGGTAACTTAGATACTGTTCTTAAAAAGATTAAAAACCATGAATCTATTTATGCAGACTGTTTAGAAAGTTGGAAAGAATGTGTAGAAGCACAAAATAAAAAAGTTCGTCAACAAGATTTTGATAAAGTTTGGATTAATAACTATCTGAGATATGATACTTGTACCAACAAAGAAAAGGGAGATGCTAATGCAAAATGTAGTTACAATGAAGAGGGTTTTAAATATATTATGGAAAATAAATCAAATATCTGGAACCTTGAACACCCTATGTTAGAAGATTTAAAAACATTTTTAGCACTGTTTGAAACAGAAACATAAAATCATGAGCGATCGCAAACTCTTACTAACCCTAATTATCCTACTCACCCTCAACTTATTGCTTCAAATAACCCCTGTTTCAGCAAGCATAGAAAATCGTTTAAGGGGAGACATTAACCGTTTACGAGCCAGAGTAAGTCGCTTAGAAAGTATGGTAACAAACATCAGACAACAACCCAATAATAATTATAATCCTTCTCCTATTAATTCCTCTCCTCAGATAGTTGATGGTGAAGTAATTGGACGAAGCGATCCCTTATTTGAACGCTTATCAATCCTAGTTATAGAACTAAAAGAAAGAGTCATGGACCTAGAAAAGCGCATGACTCAAATAGAAAAATAAAGACTATTTTTTACTTCAAAACTCTGACTGCAATGGTACTGGTATTAAAATTATAATCTTTCCCTTCTAACTCAATTAATGTACCAATTTTAATCTTTTGTTGACCAACCACTGCACCAGTATCTGTAATTTGTGCATTTCCTTTCAATGTTAAAATCATGTCTTTAAAAAAGACAACTTCCGGTCTAGGATCGGGAAGTGCTTTAACCGAGCCATCTGGTTGCGGAACAACAGTTGTTCTAGGTAAGGGTTTGATTTCTTTAATCTGAAACTCCCCAGACGGTTGCTTACGGATAACGATATTCGTCTTTTTAGTCTCTTTAAACTCGTTGATTAGTGCATCAGGATTACTAACTCCCAAACCCCGTACAATAACATCAACTTCGATGGGTTTCTCTACAACCTGTGCAATGGTACTCGTTCCCGACTTCCCAGGAACTACAAAAATACCTACGATAACCAGTAATATCGCTAATGCAGCCCCTAAGTCAAGGATGCTAACTTTTCCAAATAAACGGCCTTTAGAATCTAATAGTTTCATAAATATACTCGGTTTGTGTGAAAAGGAGGGTTATAACAAGATAGACAAATTGCAGCAATTCTATCATGGTCTTTCCTCATTAGGTATAAGTGACGGTCGAGCAAGTCAAAAGTATCCCAAAACTGGGAAAACTTGCTATTCTAAAGATAGAAATGGGGAGGATAAATGTTTATGGATTACTTTAAATCAATTATTTCTCTGGGAATCTTTGCTATTATAGTCCCTTATAGTATTCCTAGTATTGCGTTAGAACCAGATATTAATATTAATGCGATAGAAATTGCACAAAACACCTATCCAGACACTTATGTTAAAGTGCAGGATATTAATAGTTTGGTCATGCAAATCAGGGAAGGAGAATATGTATTTAGAGGAATTTTAAAACGGATAGGATCTAAAGAATTTATCGGTAATGATCAACAATCCCGTGTAGTTTTTAATCCTTATGATGGTCATATAATGGTGTACAGTGTTGCAACGGGGACCGAGTTTTATAACTATTATATTGATCCAGTTTCTGGTGTGGGAGAAGATCCAGATACCATGTGCGATCCTACGACAGAAACTTGTTAACTTCTACTACTGTTTTCATCTCATCAAATTCTATGCAAACACAAGACACTTCTTATCCTATTATCTCAACTTTTCCTGACAGAGTTGCCACCGTTACTCGTACCACTAAAGAGACAGATGTAAAAGTAAGTTTAAACTTAGATGGTCAAGGAAACTGCAACGCAGAAACTGGTATTCCTTTCCTAGATCATATGTTACACCAAATTGCTTCTCATGGCTTAATTGATTTAGATATTAAAGCAACAGGAGACATTGAAATTGATGATCATCATACCAATGAAGATGTAGGAATAACATTAGGACAAGCATTAGCAAAAGCATTAGGTGATCGTAAAGGAATTGTCCGTTTTGGTCATTTTTTAGCCCCCTTAGATGAGGCTTTGGTTCAAGTTGCTTTAGACTTTTCAGGAAGGCCACATTTAAGTTATGGTCTACAAATTCCCACCGAAAGAGTGGGGACTTATGATACACAATTAGTCAGAGAATTTTTTGTCGCTATTGTTAATCATAGTCAGATGACATTACATATTAAGCAATTAGATGGAATCAATTCTCATCACATCATAGAAGCTACGTTTAAAGCTTTTGCTAGATCCATGAGAATGGCTTTAGAAATTGATCCCCGTCGCTCCCATGCTATTCCTAGTTCAAAAGGAGTTTTAATGACCTAATTTTTCTGCTGTAGGGGCTTAATATTATTAAGCCCTATTTATTGTATTGGCCGAAAAAAATAGTTTCAAGCCTCCAACTTGAGGGGTTGGTAATTCTAAATTCTGATTAACTGCTTACGTCGTTTTGCTGCTTCTTGGAAACACTGAATATATTGTTTATGTCCTCCGGGAAACGCCACATTTAATGTTAAAGGATCTTCTTTATCTCTCGGATCACCAGGACCTTCAATAACATAAGTTTGATCATTATTTTTTTCAAGTTTTAGTGGTTTTCTATTCTTAAGTTCTCCAGCACTACTATCAATATAAACAATGATATTACCCGTATTAAATTCTTGACCAATTTCTTGAACAAGTTGTAAGAAACCTCTGTCACTTCCTCCTCTTCCAAAGCTTGATTTCCCGTTATTTTCAATGGCTTTACTGGTAACTGTATCTCCAACACCGATAATTTTTGGCATTTGTTTAGGGTCAAAATTATCTTTAGTTAATTTAATCAATTCATGATGATTTCTAGGAGCATTTCGTACCGTAAAATCTTCTCCTAAAGGATATTTTCCCGTTCTTTTATAGTAGTAATGATTCAAAATTCCTAAAACACCAACCTCTTTAATTCCCCCTTTCAACATAAATTGAAAGTCTGTGGTTCCTGAGTCTTTACCCTTCGTTTCTTGGATAATTTCTTGCCCTTTTTCATCTCTCCCTAAATTAGGAGTATAATGAACAAAGAATGAGTCTTCTAATCCTTCTTTAGCTGCCTTTGTCAACAAATCATCCATCAATTGTTTAGTATATTTTTGTAATCTTAAATAGTAATCCTCTTGCTCAATAAAAACATCATGAAACAAATTTAGGTTAGCTGTTGGAGAGACTTTATTATCTAAGATTGAAGCCTGAATATAGTCATTCATTTTTTGCTCATCTATGGTGTGAGCATTGTTGGCAAAAAATGCTTTAAAACCGGCTTCAATATGTTGAGGTGCGGCTGCTAAAAAGTTTAATTCCGCCTCACTAATCCCAGGATGAGAGACATTGCCATAACAATCTTGCCATTGCACTCCACCCCCTGCTAAACCAGGTAAATAAAGGCCCTTTTCTTTGACTAAATTAGGATCACTATAAGCCTTTTCAATAATGAGATTAACCCCTCTTTTTCCAATGTGTTCCCCATTAGTTAAAACATAAAAATATCCCGCAAATACTTGAGTTGCTTCTACATATTTTGGATCAATAAATCTTGTTAAAGGATCTTTAACTAATCCCATACAAACACCATCTAGATCTTGTATGATTAAGAGATTAGGTTCACTGGCTAATGTATTAATTAATCCTTCATGATCCAATGACAAACAACATTGATGGAGAGGCAAAGAAGACATAGACATAATTAAGTTAAAATTGGAATTATACAGCCTTATCACAAAGCGATAAAGTTGTGTTCATTGTATCAGAAAATAGCCCGTTATTTTTTCTTAAGACGATTATGATTAGTTTAAAGCTACAATAAGAAATATACTTACTTAAATATGTCTATATGTTGCCCATTAGAGACTGTGTTCAACAAACCCTAGGTTATGTCCCTGGAGAACAACCCCAAACCACAGATTATATAAAACTAAATACCAATGAAAATCCTTATGCACCTCCTGATGAAATTTTTAATAATTTAGGAGAAGAATTAAAAAAAGTTAGATTATATCCTGATCCAGTTTCTACTCACTTACGTAAAGCAGCAGGGGAAATTTTTGGTGTATCTCATGAACAAATTTTAGCTGGCAATGGTTCAGATGATATTTTAAATATTGCCCTAAGAACCTTTGTTAACCCCGGAGAAACGATTGCTTTTTTAGAGCCGACTTACTCCCTATATGAAACCATTGCACGGGTACACGGAGCCAAAATAACCACTGTTCCAACCAATGACAAATTTGAATTAGATCGTCCCTTAATTTGTCCAGAAGCTAAGCTTATTTTCCTCGCATCTCCTAACCCTCCCCTTGGCAAACATTTAAACCGTCAATATTTACAAGAAACCTGCAAAAAAGCTAGTGGGGTTGTTTTAATTGATGAAGCTTATGTAGACTTTTCTGATGAAGATCATTGGGATTTTATTAAACAATATAATAATGTAATTATTTCTAGAACTATGTCCAAAAGCTATAGTTTAGCGGGTATTCGCGTTGGTTTTGGCATCAGTTCTCCAGAAATAATAGAAGAAATGAATAAAGTAAGAGACTCTTATAACTTAGATAGAATTGCTCAAACTTTAGCTAGCAAATGCTTCAAGTTTCAGGACTCTTTTCAAGAGATTTGGGGAAAAGTTAGAGCAACCAGAAACCGTCTCATTGCTTCCCTAAGAAATCTAGATTTTTTAGTCTTTGATTCCGACTCCAACTTTGTGTTTGCTTCCCCTCAATGGCTAGAAGCATCAGAACTTTACAGTCAGTTAAAAGAGCGAAAAGTATTGGTGAGATATTTTAAAAATCCTCGTATTAATAATTATGTCAGAATCACCGTAGGTACGGATGCCGAAATTGACCGATTATTAGAAGTTATTGAACAGCTAAAAAATGGATAATAAAACATTAAAGCAAAGAATAAACTTAGCTAACATATTAGCTGACTTATCAGGAGATATTATCAAACAATATTTTCGTCACGCCAACCTCCAAGCTGAAACCAAAGAAACTGAAGTTTCCTCAATTGTAACCATCGCCGATCAACTAGCAGAAAATGCTATGGTGGATAGGATAAAAAAAGAATACCCTGATGATGGAATTATTCGTGAAGAAGGAGAAAATATTGCAGCGAAAAGTGGTTATGCGTGGGTACTAGATCCCATTGATGGAACTGCCTCTTTTGTTAAAGGTTTACCTATTTTTGGAACCTTAATTGCTTTAGTTGATATCAATAATAATTTACCCCTCTTAGGGTGTGTTAACCAACCAATCTTAAAAGAAAGATGGTTAGGAATCAGAGAAGAAAAGACTAGCTTTAACAGTGAAACTATCCATAACCCTTACAAAGATAGGGACAATTATAAACTTACAGAAGCTTGTTTAACATCTACCACACCCCTAATGTTTATTACTCCCCGCCAACAAGCGATCGCCACTCGCCTACAAACGGTGTGTCGTCGGACTGCATTTGGAGGAGACTGTTATAACTATGTTTGCTTAGCAATGGGATGGAGTGGAATGCCTTTGATTGTCCTAGAGTCAGACTTAAAATACTACGATTTTTGTGCTTTAATTCCCATTATAGAAGGGGTAGGGGGAATCATCACTGATTGGCAAGGAAACTCCCTGAACAGTCATTCTACAGAGGTTTTGGCTGCCTCTAATCAAAACTTACATCAACAAGCTTTAGAGATTATTGCCAATCAAGAATAATCATATTTATTACTTAAAGAATCATGGTTGATTCTCAGAGATTGAAGCGCATTAGAATCTAAATGTTAAAATACCAAAAGAAATGACTCGTAAGACTCATAATCAATTTCTCGATAAGCTGATTGTTCCCTGTGATTGTATCCTATACTTTTAGATTGCCATCAGTACGCCTATGGAAGTATCCTTTGAACTCACCCTGCAAATTGTGATGGCTGTTCTTACCGGCATCAGCGCCCAAGTCATTGCTGAATTCTTTAAAGTCCCTAGCATTGTCTTTTTGCTACTCTTTGGTATTATCTTGGGGGCTGATGGTCTTAACTTGCTTCATCCCCATGAACTCGGAGTTGGCTTAGAAGTTTTAGTCGCCTTATCCGTTGCCATTATTCTTTTTGAAGGGGGATTGAACTTAGAATTACGAGACTTAGGACGAGTCTCAGGGAGTCTACGTAATTTAGTCACCTTCGGCACCTTAATTACCCTTGTTGGGGGCGGTATGGCTGCTCATTGGTTAGCTGAGTTTCCTTGGTCAATCGCCTTTCTCTATGCAGCACTGGTGGTAGTTACCGGTCCAACCGTCATTGGTCCATTACTCAAACAAGTAGAAGTGGAGCGAAAGGTTGCGACACTCCTTGAAAGTGAGGGGGTACTCATCGATCCAGTGGGGGCAATTTTAGCCGTGGTTGTTCTCGATACCATTCTTAATAGTAACGCCAGTCCCACAGAAATTTTTAGCGGTTTATTGCTGAGATTTATTATTGGGGCCATTATTGGAGGAATGAGTGGGGCCTTACTGGGGTTTATCCTCAAAAATACCAGTTTTCTCTCAGAGGAATTGAGAAACTTAGTCGTTTTAGCAGGGGTTTGGGGGCTATTTGGCTTAGCTCAACTTACTCTGAGCGAATCAGGTTTAATGGCTACCGTCGTAGCAGGTATTGTACTAAGGGCTTCTTCTATTCCTGATGAACGACTCTTAAGACGCTTTAAGGGTCAATTGACGGTGTTATGCGTCTCGGTGCTCTTTGTCCTCTTGGCCGCCGATCTCTCCATTGATAGTATTTTTGCCCTAGGATGGGGCAGTGTCTTAGCAGTATTGGCCTTAATGTGGGGGGTTAGACCGATTAGTGTGGCTTTGTGTACCATCAACAGCGATTTGAATTGGCGAGAAAAATTCTTTTTAGGATGGATTGCACCAAGGGGGATTGTTTCAGCTTCGGTGGCTTCCTTATTCGCTATTTTACTGACCCAAAAAGGGATTAATGGGGGGGATTCGATTAAGGCTCTCGTCTTCTTAACCATTATGATGACAGTATTTATTCAGGGACTATCGGCCCGTTGGGTAGCTAAAGGGCTAAAAATAACCGCCGTGGAAACCAAAGGCGCAGTGATTGTCGGTTGTAACGCTCTAGGCCGGTTAATGGGGTTACTTTTCAAACAAAGAGGAGAATCAGTGGTTTTAATCGATACCGATCCTGAAGCCTGTGAAAAAGCACAAACACAGGGATTATCTGTGTTTCAAAGTAGTGCCCTTGATCCCGATGTTTTAGAAGAAGCAGGAATTGAGTCTATGGGAACATTTATGGCTTTAACGAGTAATGGTCAAGTAAACCTTGTCCTCGCTCAAAGAGCCGTAGAAGAGTTTAAACCCCCTAGGGTGTTTGCCATCTTTCCCAGTAATTCTCCAGAAGAAACTAACCCCAATAAAACCAGTAAAACTAAAATCAGTCCTGCTTTTGTGGATCAACAGTTGATTAAAACTTGGAATCAATATTTAATAGAAGGACAATATAAGTTAGGGATTACTCATTTTCAGGAATCTGGACTTTCCTTTAAACAAGCTCATTTTCAGACTTTAATTCGAGCAGGGGAGGTGTTACCCCTTCTCGTTCAACGTAATGGTAGTTTACAGGTGGTTCAAGCAACCCAAGACTGGCAAGCCGGAGATGAGGTGACTTATTTGTTACACGATCCCCGTCCAGAACTTCTCAAACGTCTCTCAGGAGGTAGCAAAACCTCTAAAGAGTTGAGCGCGGAACAGTTGTCTGAAGTAGAAGAAGTACCCCTGGCTGAGCCCGTTGAGGAATCTGGCTCTGATTCTGTGACGCAACCGATTAAAAATTAAATATTTTGGTGGAAATCTTCATGCTGCTAGGTAAAAAAAGATAGTATAAAATGTCAACGAAAATACTCAAGTGAGGAGAAACTCGATTATGGATGTTAAATTAATTTTAGTGGTCTTGACGGCTGTTTTCACAGTGTCTTGTCTGTTTTTTGGCACCAAAAACGGATTTTATGACTCTGATAATTATGATGGTAATGGTTCAGCCCATTAATTGTAGAAGTTGGAAGTTCCTGAAGGAACTTCTTTAAGTCTTTCATAAAAGAGAGTTTAAATCCATTAATCTCATTGTCCATTGACACTCTCGCCGTCAAGCTACGCTGTGACGGGAGATTCTTATTTCATAGGGTTTGTCTAGTCCTAAGTCATCACTGACTTACAACCCCCTCCAGATTCACCTCCACAAGCATCTGTTTAACGTCCACTGACTGCCCGACAGCAGACAAAAAACAACTTGGATTATGTTTCGATTTCTCTTGCACAAACTATGTCGCCCCTGTTCTCAGGTATTTTACTTAGGCTCACGCATTTTGTCTGGGCAGAACCAGCAATTTGTCTACTCTAGGCACACTTTGGTGCATTTGCCTTTCCATTTTAACACAAAACTTAATTCAATGTTCTCCCTTTGGTCGGTTTATTTGTTGACAAAAAGACGAGGGACCCCGGCGAGGTTCCCTCGCCTTGGGAACGTGCGAGTAATCTCCCCGTTAAGCTATCGCTGTAACGGGAGTCTTCTTTTTGCACTCAAGATAGATTAACTTTTGATTGGTCTAAACCTTGTTGAATAACTCCAATGCAGATCCATTTCTCACTTAATTTTGTATCTTATAATGACTATCTCATCTGACTATATTTGGAATCAGGTTCTTGAGCGTTTAAAATTACAATTAAATCCCACCGCATTTGAAACATGGCTCGCTTCAGCTAAGGTAATAAATTGGCAGAATAATTGTTTAACAATTGAAGTAGAAAATCCCTTTATTCTCAAGCATTTACAGCAAACGTATCATCCCTTGATTACAGAAGAAGTGGAAACCATTGTTGGTTATTCGGTAGAAGTTAAGTTAACCACATCTCAACAGAAAAATATCCGAATTGTTGAACCCAATAAAAATGATATGCCTTCTCAAAAATCACATAATCAAAGCCTTAAAGAGTCTCCTAAACTGAGTCAATTAAACCCTCGTTATAATTTCTCTCGCTTTGTTGTTGGACCCACTAATAGAATGGCTCATGCTGCTTCTTTAGCCGTAGCGGAATCTCCTGGAAGAGAGTTTAATCCTTTATTTTTATGTGGTGGTGTGGGATTAGGAAAAACCCATTTAATGCAAGCGATCGCTCATTATCGACTAGAACTTTATCCTAATGCTAATGTTTTTTATGTTTCCACGGAGCAATTTACTAACGACTTAATTACATCTATTCGTCAAGATAGTATGGAACATTTTAGAGAACATTATCGGACTGCTGACATTTTATTAGTGGATGATATTCAATTTATAGAAGGTAAAGAATACACTCAAGAAGAGTTTTTTCATACTTTTAATACTCTGCACGAAGGAGGGAAACAAGTGGTCATTGCTTCTGATCGTCCTCCGAAAAGAATACCAAGTTTACAAGATAGATTGGTGTCTCGTTTTTCTATGGGATTAATTGCCGATATTCAAGTACCAGACTTAGAAACAAGGATGGCAATTTTGCAAAAAAAAGCAGAATATGAAAACATTAGATTACCTCGAAATGTGATCGAATATATTGCCACTAATTATACATCTAATATTAGAGAATTAGAAGGGGCTTTAATTAGGGCTGTAACTTATATTTCCCTTTCAGGACTATCAATGAATGTAGAAAATATTGCTCCTGTTTTGAATCCACCTATGGAACAAATTACAGTTTCACCTGAGACGATTATTAAAATAATTTCAGAAAACTTCAATGTATCTATAGAAGATTTAAAAGGGAGTTCACGCCGCCGAGAAATTAGTGTAGCTAGGCAAATAGGAATGTATTTAATGCGTCAACATACAGATTTAAGTTTACCCAGAATTGGGGAAGAATTCGGAGGCAAAGATCATACCACTGTGTTATATAGTTGTGATAAAATATCCAAACTACAACAAAAAGATTGGGACCTGTCTCAACAATTATCAGAATTGAGTGATCGCATTAATATGGCGAGTCGAAATCAAGAAAGTTAACTTCATCTATAGCGTTTATAAATCTCGTGAAGTACACTAATATCTTAATTCCCAAACTCCGAACTCCAAACTACCAAAGCTCAAAAATTTTGTACCTCACAAGTATGGGAAATACTATAAACGAGCTATAATGATGATGACAATTGTTAGCATTCTTAGAACATGAACTCGGTCGAATTGGCCTTTAAACCAGCATTAGACTTGGCCCAATTGATATGCGATCGCCGCATTTCTCCCCTGGAATTAACCCAACTTTACCTCAACCGAATCGAAAAATATAACCCCCAATTGGGCAGTTTCTTCCATGTTGCTGCGGAGACTGCCCTAAGCGAAGCGAAAGAGAAAACAGAACAATTAGCGAATAGATCCGATACCCATATTTTACCCCCTTTTTTCGGAGTTCCCACAGCCATCAAGGACCTTACTTCAGTCGCAGCAATGCCCCTATCCTATGGAGTTGCAGCCCTCAAAGATAACATCGCTAAATACGATGACGGGGTGACTATGCGCATGAAAGCGGCAGGATTTATAATTTTAGGGAAAACAGCCACCTCGCAACTAGGCTCATTTCCCTATACCGAACCCCCCAACTTTCCTCCTGCCCGTAACCCTTGGCATTTAGATTACACTCCAGGGGGCTCAAGTGGTGGAGCCGCCGCCGCCGTAGCCGCAGGGTTATGTTCCATTAGCCAAGGCTCTGATGGTGGGGGCTCGATTCGTGGACCGGCTGCTTGTTGTGGGTTAGTGGGGATAAAACCCTCTAAAGGTAGGGTTTCTAACGCCCCTGTGGGAGATCATCAAAGTGGCATTTCTACCAATGGACCCCTAGGTAGAACTGTAGCAGATGCTGCGGCCTTATTAGATGTGATGTCAGGCTATATCACTGGGGACCCCTATTGGCTACCACCTCCAAAAACTTCCTTTTTAGCCGCCACAAAAGCAACGTTAAACCCCTTAAAAATCGCCTTTTGCGATCATATGCCTCCCTTCACTAATAGTGAAACCATTGTTAAAGAAACCGTCCAGAAAACCGCTAAGTTATTAGAAACTTTAGGACATAATTTAGAAGAAAAATGTCCCTCAGTTGAAGCCTTAATTAAACCCTTTACCCAAGTTTGGCAATCAGGGATAGGGGCATCAGGGCTACCTGCTAACATACTCAGTCCTTTAAATAATTGGTTCAAACAACAAGAACCTAGTGCCGGAGAATACTTACAAGCCGTCCATAAGATGCAGGTTTTCTCCCGTGAATTAGTGGCTTTTTTTGATGAGTTTGATGTTTTGTTGTTACCCGTCTATTTACATCAACCCATCAAAGTCGGGGCATGGCAGCAATTATCACCTCAAGAAACTCTAGATAAGATCATCAATTGGATTGCCCCTTGTCCCGCTTTTAATGCCAGTGGTTTACCAGCTATTAGTATGCCTATGGGGGAAGATGAAAAAGGCTTGCCAGTAGGCATTCAGTTGGTGGGAAAACCCAGCGACGAATTAACCTTGATTACACTAGCCGCTCAGTTAGAGAAGATCAACGAGCTATCCTTTGGTGTCCCCCCCTTGTTCACTGAATAATAGGCAAGTCATTAAGCTTTTATTTAAGGGGATATACATATATAAATAGAGGGTATAGACTGGTGAGGAGGGGACTAAATAGAAAAGATGGTCCACTGTTACGTCTGATCTGAAAATCAACCGCAACAAAAAGCATAAAATCCAAACAAGCACCTATCATTGACCTTAGAGGACAAAAATTATGATCGTTGTGATGAAAGTTGGTTCGCCCGCCGCTGAAATTGAACGTATTAGCAAAGAATTTGAAGATTGGGGCTTGAGTCCTGAAAAAATAGTCGGCAAACACAAAGTCGTGATCGGGCTAGTTGGTGAAACTGCTTCCCTCGATCCTTTGCAAATACAAGAAATTAGTCCTTGGATCGAAACAGTCTTACGAGTAGAACAACCCTTCAAACGGGCTAGTTTAGAATACCGTCATGGAGAATACAGCGAAGTCATTGTTAACACCCCAGACGGACCTGTAGCAGTGGGTCAACATCATCCCGTTGCTGTGGTAGCCGGTCCTTGTTCAGTGGAAAATGAAGCAATGATCGTCGAAACTGCTAAACGGGTTAAAGCAGCAGGAGCAAAATTTTTACGGGGTGGAGCTTACAAACCTCGTACCTCTCCCTACTCCTTCCAAGGCCACGGCGAAAGCGCATTAGGACTTTTAGCTGCAGCTAGAGAAGCTAGTGGTTTAGGGATTATTACAGAAGTCATGGATGCAGCCGACTTAGAGAAAATTGTCGAAGTGGCTGACGTAGTGCAAGTTGGGGCGAGAAATATGCAAAACTTTGCCCTTCTCAAAAAAGTGGGTGCGCAAGATAAACCCGTTCTTCTCAAACGCGGAATGTCTTGTACCATTGACGAATGGTTAATGGCCGCTGAATACATTATGGCCGCAGGAAACCCCAATGTAATTCTCTGTGAAAGGGGTATTCGCACCTTTGATGGCAAATATACCCGTAATACCTTAGATTTATCGGTGTTACCTGTGCTTCGTTCCTTAACTCACTTACCTATTATGATCGATCCCAGTCACGGGACCGGAAAATCAGATTATGTTCCCGCTATGGCCGCAGCAGCGATCGCAGCCGGAACTGATTCTTTGATGATCGAAGTTCATCCTAACCCCGCTAAAGCTTTATCTGATGGTCCTCAATCTTTGACCCCAGATAAGTTTGATCGTCTGATGCAAGAATTGTCTATCATCGGCAAAACCGTTAATCGTTGGCCTCAAGCAGCGGTAGCCTTAGCGTAGTTGGCATTTTCCCCGCGTCTTTTAGCGCGGGGACTCCCAAACCTTACTCTCTAAATGGATTGATAATCTTTGACATCTCCTTTGGTTGAAACACAAAGGATTCTAAGCGGATGTTGTGAAGGTGGTTAAAAACACACCTTCACAACGCTTACGATATAATTTATTTAAGTTTTTATACAAATCATAC
>JASJEA010000259.1 GCA_030064935.1 Crocosphaera sp.
TAACAATTCAATAACAATATACCCCGCATCATTAAGTTTGGTTAATAAAAATTGACAAAATCTATGTTTATAAATTCTTAGTCAGAATCACCAAAATTTTTTCTTGCTCTAGAATTAAGTCAAGTTTCTCCAGTACGATAAGATAGTCATAATTTGTCTCATCGAGGAGAGCCCCCATGATTGAACCTTTATTATTAGGCATTGTTTTAGGACTTATTCCCATTACCTTAGCTGGTTTATTCGTTGCTGCGTATTTACAGTACAAACGGGGTAATCAGTTAGTTTGATACTCCATGGGTTAAAACCACAGGTATTCTAGAGGTCTTCAAAAAGCGTGCACTGAGCACGCTTTTTGAAGGATTATTCTAGTTGATATGAGAATCTAAAGACAAAACTTTACACACCACTCGAAACCCGATTTGACTTAATCCTACTCCTTGAGGATGATAAGCATAACGAGACGCACAACGACAATGATAAGCATCCTCATCCCAGGAACCTCCCCTTAAAACCCGACGAGTCTCCTTCTGAGAAGATGATCTCGGTTCTCCTGATGTCGAAGCCTCTTCATAACTGGGATACCAAGCATCAGCACACCATTCCCAAACGTTACCATGCAAATCATATAATCCAAAACCATTGGGGTAAAATGCGCTGACAGAGGTGGTTTCTTGACGATAAATACTGGTTCCTTCCCCAGCATACAACCGTTTCCCCATATAGTTAGCCAACTCTCCTGTTAACGTGGGACCAAAATAAAATGGAGTGTTTTTTCCTCCACGACACCCATATTCCCATTGTGCTTCACTGGGGAGTTGATAAGGGAGTTGACTGTGTTGGCAAAGGCGATCGCAAAATTCCACTGCATCTTCCCAAGAAATGGACTCCACCGGGCGATCGCTTCCTTTAAATGTGGAAGGATCAATGACTAAGTCTTTGTTAACTTTAGGGTATTGGGCAACAATTTCCCATTGCTTCTGGGTGATAGGGTATTTTCCCATCAAAAAACCTTCTAAAGTGACAGGATGTTGAGGGTATTCAGATATCTGTGCCCCCGCTTCTGTTGGAGATGAACCCATCAAAAAGGTTCCTTCCGGAATATAAATCATGTCTAAGGCAATGCCTTCTCCTAAGTCTTCTTGGAACCCCTTCACCTCCCCTTTGATCCGTTCTAAAATGGTTCCTGTTTCATTTATATTGGGTGTTTCAAAAATAATTGTTTGCAACGGAGGGGTCACAATAACTGGGGAAGGCTGAGAAGCTTTCTCTCGGTTTAAATCGATTTCTGCTGTCGTTTGAACCTTTTCTGGAGGGATGTCCAAACGCTCAAGACGTTTTTCAATATTGCTGATCCTATCTTCTATAGATGATGGTTCCTGCGTCTGGGCTTCTAAATATTGAGATAGGGCTTGAGAGATTACCTTAGACTTAGAAAGACCAACAGCGTTAGTATGAGTTACTAATTTTTCGTATAATTGGGGCGGTATTCTCACACTAACCTGAATATTGCTCATAAGAAGGATCAAAAATAGTCAACGTTTAATAACAATAGCTTTGCAAGCATAACAAATTTTCCCCATTTTTCACAATTTCCTCGTTTTGAGACAGATCAGGAAAACTGCGATCAAGGCCAATTATAGGATAAAATCTCTGAGACTTCTTCCTACAATGCTAACTCATGATTCAACTGAAATCCCTCAACCGAAGGTTAACTTATCTTCTTGCTTTTAGTAGTACGTTAATGTTGGCCTTATCTCCTATGATGGTTGCACAAGGAAAAATACCGGACACAACTGATTCTGCCATTGCTAAATTTAACTGGTTTCAAGCGATTATTTTGGGGATGGTGCAGGGATTAACTGAGTTCTTACCTATTAGTAGTACAGCACATTTAAAAGTGGTTCCAGTGGCTTTGGGTTGGGGCGATCCGGGGGTGGCTTTTACCGCAGTGATTCAACTGGGAAGTATTGCAGCAGTCTTGTGGTATTTTTGGTCTGATTTAAGTCAAATTACTAAGGGGATGATAACAGCAATTGCTAAATCGGATTATCAATCCCATGATTTTCGTTTAGGTATTGGTATTGGCTTAGGAACTTTACCTATTGTCTTTTTTGGCCTCTCAATGAAGTTGTTGATTCCGGATTTAGATAATTCTCCGTTACGTAGTATTGGTGTTATTGCTGGTGCTTCGATTGTTATGGCTTTATTGTTAGCTTTATCAGAAAAAGTCAGCACTCATCGACGCAATTTTGAAGAACTGAGTTGGCAAGATGGAGTTTTAATGGGTTTCGCTCAATCCTTAGCTTTAATTCCTGGCGTGTCTCGTTCGGGATCAACCATTACATCTGGTTTATTTCTCAATTTAGAACGAGCAACGGCCGCGAGATTTTCCTTTTTATTAGGTATTCCAGCGATTACTTTGGCAGGGTTAGTAGAGTTAAAAGAGGTACTGGATCTAGGACTTTCTAATGATATTATTGTACCAGTTATTGTGGGGGTAGTTTCTTCCGCCGTTTTCTCTTATTTAGCGATCGCTTGGTTAATTCGTTATCTACAAAAACGAGATACTTGGGTGTTTGTTTGGTATCGTTTAGGGTTTGGTTTATTGATTTTTGTTTCTATGTTCTTTTCTTCTTAGTCAAGAAAATATTACAGCTTATTAAGAAATTATTAAGAGAATGTTTATTTTTGCCGAGGCCATCTCCTCGGATCAATTAAACTAAGAGGTAATACGAAATCCAATTATTAGCTATTATTCAGTTAGTCAGGATACTAGATAAGGGGAACAAAGGTTTGATGTTGGTCTTATAATTCTCCCCAACAATAGTCGGATATCCTATTCTATTTACATTTATTAATACTTGCTCGATAAGCAGTAACATAGCCTTCTAAGAAACTACAAAAAGCATAATGGTGAGGCTAGGCTGTGCAAACTTTAAATGTAAAAGCTATTATGTAAACCCCATATAAAGATAAGGAGAAATCGAGTGGCACTTAACTCAGCTTTAGTCTTTAATCTCGCTCAAGTTCCTATAAACACTGAACATATTAAAGTTTCTACGACACAACCTGTGATTGTTGCTCCAAAAGATATTCAACCTTTACAGATAAAGAAAGCACAAGTACAACCACTAGTGGGTGTTTTAATTTTCATCATAGTTATTTTGGGATTAATAGTAGGGTGGTTATTTCAGAAATCGCGAAGTCAAGAAGGCTTTTTTGAACAGTCTCAAGAAGAGTTTGCTATATCAATCAAGATATCTAATGTTCGCACAAAGGACTATTTTCGTGCTGAAATAGAAGGGACAGTTTATGTCAAAATTGAAGATGAAACAAAAGCCATTTCCTTACAATCTCAGGAAGGGATAATTACTCATGATAGTGTGGCTGATGTCCTTGAAGATAGGTTAGATAGTGCCATGAGACAAGTGGCTAGTGAAATGGACTTAGAAGAAATTCATACGGAACGCAAAAAGTTTTGTAAAGAAGTCCAAGAACTGCTTAAAAACAGTTTTACCAGTTTAGGCTTAAGTTTAAATGATAATGCGGTTGTTGTCGGGAATGTAGATGAAAGTAATAACTACAATCCCAATAATTATTTTGATGTGCAAGCTATTCAAAAACGAACAGAAACCATTCAAAAAGCAACCCTTGAAACTCGCAAAACAGAACTAGACATAAAACCTCAAATTCGAGAACAGGAGTTAAAAATTCAGCAAGAAATCAGAGAAAAGGAATTAGCAATTGAACTAGAAGCTCGAATGAAAGAACTAGACATAAAACCAAAAATCAGAGAAAAAGAATTAGAAATTGAGGAGAAAATTAGAGAAGCAGAATTGGCAATTGAGGGAAAAATCAGAGAAAAGGAATTAGCAATTGAGCAGACAATAGCTGATAAAGAATTGGATTTTCAGCAAGCACATTTGATACAAAATCACAAGCTTGAAACCCAAAAAATAGATTATGAAATAGAACTGGAGAACTACAAAAACACTAAGGAAAATGATCTTGAGAAAACCATGGAAGTGGTGGAATTGGAGACCAGTAAAGAGATTGAAATACAGAGGGCTATTATAGAAAAAGAGATTCAAATTGCAAAAATCAAAGAAGATACTGAAGTGGATGATGCTAACAAAAAATACCAGATTTTACAAGCAAAAAATAGGGTAAGCATAGAAGAAGAGATTGAAAAATCTCAGAATGAAGCAACGGCACAGATTCAACTGGCTAAAATCATCAAAGATAAGGAAGTTGCCCATCAAAATAAAGATTTCCAAAGCTTACAATCCAAACTTGAACAAGAATTAGAACAAGAAGAAATACAAGCAGTTATTCAAATGATCGAAAAAGAAAAAGAGAAGTTAGCAAAAGAAAAAGAACGAGCCAGAGCCATAGAAGCAATTACCACTGCCGTTGAAGAAGCACAAGTAGAGAGGGAAAATATAAAAACTGAGCTTATTAAAAATGGTCGATTAGCAGCAGAAGCAGAGATTATTAGGACTTTAGCTGAAGCAGAAGAAATGCGTTATAAAGCTGTGCCTGGCACCGATGTTGATCGTCTGGTTAAACTAATTCGAGATGAAATAATAGGCAAAGACAAATTAAAAGAAATTCAAGGAGTAATTAAAGCCCTCTCACCCCAGCCAGGAGTATTAGGAAATTCAAGTATTTATACCTTCGCTAGTGGTAAAGATAATGGAGAGGATATCAATCGATTGATGCGCTCTGCCAGTGGAATGCAGCTAATTAACTCGTTACTTAACGGTAAATTAGGTGAAATCTTAGAACCTAAATTAGCAGAAAATAACGGGGATAATAACGGGGAGCTTTCTAGACTTCCTAAAAATTAAAAAATTGATATATTCCGATAATAGTTAGGACGAAAATCTTTGTTATGGAGTTAAAAAAATGAGAAAAAACCCGAAAAAAGTCAACTCAAATAAAAAATATTACATTAATTTTGTGGTAGCTTTTCTGGTGGGATTAGCATTAGTTTTGGGTTTTGCTATTCTGACTAGTTTGACTGCTCAGATTAATGAAGATTTGTATTTATTTGGGATAAAATTCAAGCCTGAGTACCTGAGCTTGACATTATCAGGTGCTTTTGGCGCACTATTGTACTCTATCTTATTGGATGGGGGACTAGAAGTGCCAACCTGGGGCGAGAAAGGTAACCGTTTGAAGTTAGGTTCCATAGGGGAAGTGTTAGTTGGGATCGGAGGTGCATTTACAACCTATCTTTTTGCACACAAGATATTTGGAGTAACTACTGGAGTACCTGATCAAGAAAATGGTGTGGATCAAGCAATCTCTCTGTTTGTTACCGGATTAATAGGAGGATATGGCGGTAAATACATTCTCGATGCGGCCCTAAAAAAAGTCATTAAGCGCATCGGCGAAGTTGACTTAGTAAAAGAACAAAAAGAAGAGTTAGCCCAACAAGTTGAGAAACTAAATGAGGAGCAAAAACTCATTAAACAGGTTAACCGACAGATTAATGAGGGACTTCCCCCATCAGAAATTTTCGGACTCTCTGAAAAAATTAAAAACGCCCCAGAGGAGCTTAAACACGAAGCATTCATGATGGCCAAAGAGATTCGTCGCTTGAGTTGGCGTAGTAAAACAGCTAAACCAAAAATTGTTAACACGATTCCCATTTTTGAAGCACTGGTAGATAGCGATCGCAGAAACGACAAATATCACGCCCAGCTTGCCTATGCTTGCAAAGACTGTGTCCCCCCCAGATTAGATGACTCTATTTCTGCCATTAATGAGGCTATTAACTTGCGGGGAAGTCAAATCGTCGGTAATACATTCAAATATGAATTGTGTCGCGCCTTGGCCAGAATCATGGAAGAGGAACCAGAAAAAGGGGACAATGATAAAGTTTCTCCCTGGAGAGAAGAAATATTAACAGATTTATTGAGCGTTGACCGGAATTATGGACTGGCTAAAATTCTCATCGAAAGTGAGAATGAAGTGGTAGATATTCCCTTAAAAGATTGGTTGGCAGAGAATCAAGATTGGATTAGACAACAGAGTGGCGGCTCAAACTTACTCCAAAAAGCCTTCAATGTCTCCCTAAGTTCAACCCCGCAATCATCGAATCTCGTAGAATCAGGGGCCTTAACGAAAACATTAGGATCTAGGAAAAGTGTAGCTGAGTTAAAAGAAGCAATTTCAGGCTATGTTAGTACCCGATCCCTTAGAAATGGCCGCAGATCAGTATCTAAGCCTGTTATTAACACCAATAATACCGATCATTTAGAAACTGCTACTACCAAGATCAAGATTAAGGCAACCCATAAAACCTACCTGAAAAAGCACCCCATAGACTCATCAGAACTACTAGAAAACCAAAAGGTACTTGTTCTTGAGGGTAAAGAGTACACCGTTGTTAAGCATTCACCAGTAGTCAAGCATCCACAAGAGACTCAGGTAGTTCACCCTACCAGCAATCACATACCTAAAGCTGGAATTGAACTGATCAAGAAGTTTGAAGGTTATCGACAAAACGCCTATGCGGACCCTATTCATGGCTGGGGCGTTCCTACCATCGGTTACGGTACCACCAGATATCCCAATGGTAGCAAGGTGAAAAGAGGAGATACAACTACTAAAGCCAAAGCAGAAGAATATCTTATCGACCATATTGATGAAACTTGTCGTCCCGCTTTAGAGAAAATTCCTACCTGGAAGCAGATGAATGATAACCAAAGGGGTGCCATCTACAGCTTTGCCTATAATTTGGGGGCAGCTTTTTATGGTGGTAGTGGTTTCGCC
Organism: Crocosphaera sp.; assembly: GCA_030064935.1. Lineage (GTDB taxonomy): Bacteria > Cyanobacteriota > Cyanobacteriia > Cyanobacteriales > Microcystaceae > Crocosphaera. The sequence continues at coordinate 6,784 of JASJEA010000259.1, forward strand.
TCAATTACTAAGGTCTGTAATTCTCCCCATCGCTGGAATGATCAAGCATGGGTTAAAGCCCAGTTCGTTAAATACCGTAATCCTGGTACTTCTGCTGAAGCAGGTTTACGTCGTCGGAGACAAGAAGAGGCTCAACTATTCTGTAAACCTTCCTCGTCTTCAACCACAACAGTTAGTAAAGAGAAACAAATCCCCAAATATTCAGGTGAAACTAACGGACATTGTCAAGTAGAGTTAGCTTACGGTGCTGGAGTTTGGTATATTTGGCCAGACCATTGGGACTTACCCTGGATAGAGGCTCAGCATGATGATGATGATGATGATGATCAAGAATTATTTGGAGACCTTAAATTAGGCAATGACTTGGCCAGTCGCATCATTAAGTACATGAAAACCAAAGGCTATCAAGTCTCCACTCAGCCCAAGGAGTACAACATTGTTTATGTAGAGGGAATGAACCCTGATGGCAGTCTTAATGATGATCGCCCCAATTGTTTCAATGATCTACGTATGGTTATTGAGTTTAGCAATGGAAAACCAAAAATTGTTGGCAACTGGATAGCTACCACAGAACCAGGAAGTAAAGCTACTCTGCACGGCCTTGCAAAAGGAGCCGCTCGTATCAAGTTTGGACAGTACAAATCATGGATAATCGCTTGGCATCCTATGCCCAAAAGTGCAAGAAGTCATGAAGCACTGTATCAGCAAAAACCTGTAACCGTACACCGAGATTTCAACAAAGACTATCAACGGACTGGGGATAAACTTGAGACAGGTTTATTTGGCATTAATCAACATTGGGGCTGGGATCAGCCGGTTAATAATATTTCTAACACTAGCGCTGGTTGTCTTGTGGGACGAACAAGGAAAGGACATAGAGAGTTTATGGCAATCCTTAAGCAGGATAAACGTTACCGAGCCAAGAGAAATTATGTCTTTTATACAACTATTATCCCTGGTGATGATTTAAACAAACAATTCCCTCCCAACTAATACACATTTTTTTGACATCTCCTTTGGTTGAAACACAAAGGATTCTAAGCGGATGTTGTGAAGGTGGTTAAAAACACACCTTCACAACGCTTACG
>JASJEA010000078.1 GCA_030064935.1 Crocosphaera sp.
AGCAATCTCAAATCCTAGTTTTTCCTACCTCATGCGTAAGTCCTGTATATATTATAATTAATTTTTTTAAGGAGAATATTATGGCACAACTTGTTAAGGCGATTTTAAAATGTCAGGATAATGCGCCCGATATTATATTTATGTTTAATCCCAAAGAATTAGTATTTGAAAGAGTTGTCCAAATTGCAGACAATCCTGGTTCAAGAGATAGTAATACTGGAGTTCCTAAAGTGAGCTTTTCTCATACTAAACCCTACCAAGTAACAATTAATAATATTTTATTTGATACTTATGAATCTGGATTGAATGTTGTGACAATTTTTATCGATCCTTTTCGGAAAGCTGTAGAATTTGCTCAAGGAAAAGAATCTCCACCTATTTATAAGTTTATTTGGGGAGACCAAATTTATCTTCGGAGTTGCTTTATTGAACGACTTAATTATAAGCTAACAATGTTTCTGAGTGATGGAACACCTGTAAGAGCTGTAATTGATAGTTTAATACTTAAAGAAACAGAGCATAGTAAACCTTCAAAGTCACTTGGTTATGATGGTATGAAAAATCAAGTTTCTGATACCCTTTCTCAAGTTCGTCGTGAAATTGATAGTTTAGATAACCGCAAAAAAACTAGAAATAATCGTAAGCTTCCCATAGGAATTAATCCAGATAGAAATAGAATAAATAATTATTTTTAATATTGGTTTTGTTGCAAAAAAGAAGGATTAATGTATAATTGAAACTTCATTTTTTGACTCCTTTTTCTATAACCTTTTAAATAGCTTCTATCGGTTGGTTTGGTGTGTGAATGAACCGTAAGTCCTGACTAGATCTGCGAGTGCACTTATTCGGAAGCAACAACATCTTTGTTGATAGATTTATTTAAAATATCTGGTACATCGGCAACATTCTTGTGACTTTGAGCAAAGGCATTATCAGCAAACTTAATAGGATTAGCTTTTACTAAGGGTTTATTTTTGGTTCCTTGAACTTGAATACTATATTCAAAGAAGGGATATCTCTTCCCATCAATCTCAATTTCTGCTCGATAACGAATTTCTTTTAAGCGTAAGCTACCTGAATGTGAAGATGTTGTTGTGCTTAACTTGTAAGATCCGTTAGATAACTTGCGAGTAGTTAGGGCACGCATATATTTTTCAATGCCTCTATTTTGAAGAGCTTGATTAACATATTTGGGGGCATAAAGAATGCCAAATGGACTCTCAAATCCAGTCCCTTGTCCTAAGCTATGTGCTCTTTCCCATCCATCAGGGATATCAGGTAGATTGCCATGCTCCCCTTGGGCAAACATCTCTTTTTCAGTTCCTGCACGTTTTCCAAGGCTCGATCCAAGAGTAGTTTCATGATGTATTTTGCCCGACGAATCTCGCCAAACACGTGTTCCTTTTATGTTATAAACTATTCCGCTTGGCAAACTCTCGAATATTTCGAAATCGCCTCCTCGATCCTTATCCTTAAATTTTGGAAGATCTTCTATGCTGTCAAACTTCTTGACAGGCCAGGACTTGGGATCATCTTGAAAATGTCTTTTTCCCTCATCAGTATAATCTTTATCTACAATATTCTTTCGAGACAATTGAATAATTTTGTAAGTATTAGGCTCAACTTTTGGAATTGCTCTATACTTATGGACAATCTTAGACTTTATAGCAATGGTATTGTTCAATTGGGCAATTAACTGATCAACTGGGGTATCTTTGTCATCATTTCTTTCAGTAATTAAAGATGCCATGACTCGTGCTTGCTCCCATTCTCGGTCAGCCTTACTCATGTTTTCGTTATCTTTATCATGATCGCGGTCATCGTCGCGATCTTTGGACTTGTCACCTCGACCTTTGCCCCGCCGCCGGAAGTTAGGATCATCTGCCACCTTCAGCAACTTGTTTAAGACTCCCATCAGCTGGGGAAAGTAATCACCGATTTTGGCCAGCACCTTTGCACCCAGAGTTGCACCACCTGTAAAGATGGCTAGAACAACTTCGAGTGCGATCGCACCAATCGTATATCCCCGAAAATGCCATTTCTTGTATTCATTGCCTGGTGCATTTTTTCCTTCCCATTGGTCATAGAAATTATTAAAGGCATTTTTGCCCATAGTAATGACTTCATCCACCATGTTTTTGAAACTCTCCCAATTCATATTATCTACCGTATCGTAAATCGATTTGATCGATTCAAATAGCGATCCATCGAGAGCACCTTTAATTGTACTTACGATACCTTTGCCTAGTTCCCATAAACCAGTGAGGGTATCCCAGAGGCTACCGAAGATCCCTGAAATAATACCTGCGGTGAAACCTGCAATCCCCTTCCCAATGTCTACTGCCTTATTAATCCAACCTGGTCGAGAACCAATCACGCCAGAACTCTGTAGTATACGCACATAGTCTGGTGATGGTAACCAAATATTATGTCCTTTCAGGATTTCTGATCCCTGATAGATGGCAAAATTGTCGATCATCCAAGGATCGAACCACCGTTTATACAAAGGTGCTTCTTCCTCTTTGTACTTCTGAGCTTTTTCCCAATCAACGTCAACACCTATTCGACCCTCATTAGCCACTACTACTGCTGCTGCTAGCGTAGTGTAGTCATTACCTGTACTAAGTGTCCATAAGCTTTTATCAACATATTCATTTTTTAAGATGGTCGTCAGATTGCTCTCGGTAATGTGATGGAGTCGTGCGCGAGGATCTGGAGGATCGAGGGCAACAAAGTTTTTGTTGATCCAGCCCACTGCGCCCGTATCTGCAATGATGAAATAAAAGGAACCAGTATTATCTAAAGCTTGTACCTGAACTTTGTTACCGTAAAGAACTTTAGCAATATGTGGAAGAGTGCCATCTGGTTTTGCTCGAACATTTACACCAACTGTTTTGGCAATTTTGTATTCTTCTGCTCGTGAGGAAACATAACCAACTTTATTGATGCTTTGCCCTTTATACTCCTCAAAAACAGGTTTGTTAGGGTCTTCCTCCTGCTTCGTTGTAGACTCGGTAAGCGTTCCAACATCTTCTGAGTAACTAGCATTTTGTTCATCAGCGTAAGCAGATTCCTCTGGTCCTGCTTCTGACCAACAGACTCCACTCGAATCACAGACCTCGCGTTTTTGAATTATGGCTGAGGCAGGTAACACCTCAAGTAAATGCTGGTTTTCGCTTGACTTTCCATTACGAATTTCATCCAATTGCACTTTTGTAGGAAGTTCAGAGGTTGTTTTAGGACTAATTGCACCTACCTGCTGTACTACATGGGTCAACTCATGGGCCAACAACTCTTTCCCACTACTGGACCCCGGATTAAACTTCCCAGAATTAAAGTAAACATCATTCCCGTGAGTAAACGCCTGTGCCCCCACTCCTGATTCATCTGCACAGCCTGGGAACCCGTATGTACCCGCACATTACCAAAGTACGCCCCAAACCGCGACTCCATAAAGTTGCGCGTTTCATCCGGTAGAGGACTTCCCTGACCCTGCTGACTGGCTAAACGACTTTCCAGACCTGGTTGAGTTGAAGATTGGCCTTCCTTATTCTGGACAACAGACTGTGGCTTACCCGTCAATTGTCCGTGACCAACAGAGGTAATAGAATTGGCCAGCGATCGCATCTGAACTTCAGGTTCCTCTTGTTTAGGAGCTAATTCAGTTTCCTGGGGTATTTTCTGCTCTGTTTCTGGCATGGCCATAACTTTAGCCGCCATGTTGTCCGCTTCTCGTTCGTATTTGTCCCCCGGTTTCCCGACCGTTAGCTTAGTTTGTAACTTATTCTGAAGCTTAGTCTGAAAAGATTTAGGCCGAATCGACTGAGTTTTGGCTGGAGGTGCTTTAAGAAGATGGTCGTCCTCACGGGCTTTCTGTTTCTGAATAGCGCGATTAATCCGACGCTGAAGTTGCGTTTCCTCCTGTTGTTTTTCGAGTTCCTGATGTTGAACAGCATGATTAATTTGCCGTTGTAAATGACCTTGGTCTCGATCTTTATTGAGTTTTTGCCGTTGAATAGAGCGATCGATGCGAGTTTGTAGCTGGGCATCCTTTTTGTGTTCGTCCAGTTTCTGCTGTTGAATAGCTTGATTAACCTTTTGTTGCAGTTCCACCTCTTCTTCTTGCTGTGACGGCTGAGATAGAACGTTCAGATCCTGTTTTTCCTGAAGTTTTGTCTCTTCTTCTAACGTTTCAGTTGGCTCTGCTTTGGTCTGAACTGGAGTTGAATCTTCTTCTTCTAAATCTTCCGGTTGAGAGTCTGCTTTTGCTTGAAGGTCTTCTGGCTTCTCCTTGTCTAGATCATCTTGGGCTTGAACAGTTGAGTTAAGTTTAGGCTGAATATCTTCTGGCTTCTTCTCTAAATCTTCGGGTTCAGATTCTGCTGTAGCCTGAACTGGAGGAATATCTTCTTCTTTTTCTAAATCTTCCGGTTGAGGTTCTGTTTTTGCTTGAATATCTTCAGGTTTCTTTTTCTCTTGTTCCTCTGGCATCGCCTCCCGTTGAACTGAAGACTCCTGACGCATCTGGATATCTTCCTTATCCCGATCCAAGCCCTGATATTCAGCCATTTGAACTTTCATCATCCGTTGTAGCGGTGTATAGGCTCGTGCAGCTCTTTGCCTAATCAATGTTTGGAGGTCAGGCTGTTCTGGCTTTCGTTGAACAGACTCATTGGCCTTCATCTGGAGGCTTTCTTCTTCTGTCTCTGAGGCTTGTCTTTGAACTGTTTGAAGTTGAGCTGAAGTGCCATATAGATGAGGATTTGCAGCTTGGTATCGTGCCGCCCGTTCTCGCATCGTTTGTATATCTTGGGGCTGTGGCTGACTTCTAGGAGTTGCTAAAAAAGGACGACCAGCAAATGGACTTCTTTGTCCAGCATGGGTGTTGGTATCAAGTCCACCTATTTTTTTAGGCTTGACAAAATCATGAGTCATGGTTGATACATCGCGATTAGGCTGCAATAATTACTCGTAATATAACATAATTAAACCCAATTGCCACATAATATTTACAAAAGAGAGATTAGTTGAATTCACTTCACTACTATGGTTAATTTAAAATAAATACGACTTACGCAGTACAACGTATTTCCGTCATTGCGACCGACAGGGAAGCAATCTCAAATCCTAGTTTTTCGTACCTCATGCGTAAGTCCTGATAAATTTCTTCACTCCTGCTTTTGGCGTCCTTATGAACTCTCAAGAACCTTTCAAATAGTCGATATTAGACATCTCTAATAATAAAAAAGAAAATTAATTATCGTACAGAAATCATCAATTATTTCTCCCTACTCCCTCTTTTATGGAGATGCGTTACATTTCATTAACACACCCTACTGGACTGAAACTTTTGCAACTAGACACTAGATTTAATAGTTTAGCTTGAGCTGATTCTAATATAAAATCTCGCATATATGTACTAGCATTAATAATTTCTACTCCGATTAATTCTCCGGCAGCATTTAATTCAGCCGTGACGTTTGGACTAATTTCTACACTTCCTGCTTCTGCTTCTTCAGAAATTAGGAGGTGCAAAATATCTTCTTCTTTAAAGTAGTTCATTTGTGGGAATTGCTGTTTGATATTAGACATTTGCGATCAACCGTCCAGTTTTTCAACGAAATCGAAGTGGTTGATACAATTACAGATCATCCAGAAGGTTGTTTGATTATTTTTTAATTGTAAGTTTTTCTACTCTTTGCTGTTGAATCACTCCGAGAAATACTCCATATTCATTGAATCTGTACCATCCTGGATGAATAGTTATTTTCCATGTATTATTTCCCAATTCTTTGTTAACAGTAAATTTTACATATCCTCCCAAAAGTAAATTATCACTAATACGTTGGGCTAGAAAACCGGAAACTTCCTGCTTTTCTTTGAAAATATAAGAATCTCTAAAGCTGATATATCCATGATTTACATCTAAATATTGAAAATTCTTTAGCTTATTTGCAACCTGACGGCCATTGTCAGTAATCTCACCTTCTTCTAGTAAATTTTCTGATTGTGGTAATGTTGCTGATTGACTAGGATGTTCCTTGTCATTTGTCATTTCATTTTCTTCAACTTTCTCTGTTAGACTTGCATCAGTTAGATTACTTGGGTTGTCCGCTTTATCTTGACCACTAAAATTACTGGCTTTTTTGGGTGGTTGTCCCTTTTGTTTTAGTCGGTAGTTCAGGCTTTTAAGTGCTTTATCAAAAACGGGAGAATCAGTCATTTCCAGTTCTTGTAAGCGAGTTAACAAGGTATTTGGGCCACAAATACCATCTACTTTAATTCCTTTCTTTCTCTGATAGTCAGCAACCCAATCTGCAAATTCTCTTGAATCGGCTGTCATTGTTGTTCCTCCCGTCATCAGCTTAACTGTCCAACTGAGAGCTTTTTGCTCAGAGAGGTTCACCCAAGCAGCATGATGATAGTTAATTTGTTCTACATCAGTCTCAAGATTTGGCTCAGGTATGTTACTTGTTTGAACATTATCAATTGAATGGATAAGCTTACCAATAAATGCATCTGCATTTTGATACTGAGCAGCTTGATTTCCCTGTTTAAACACATCAATAACTTTCTGGATTTCATCATCTGACAGTTCTGGTGGGATGATCTCATTAATCTCTTGTAGATGTTCGGGGGTTAGGTGAATATCATTACCAACCACTGCCTCAAGGAATCTTTTGCTATTATCATGTAGCTCTATATTTTCCTCGTAGGGATCTTGTACATCGCTGTATAAATCAGAATTGCTGTCAACCCAATCCTCTGTAGTTTGATTTGTCCACTCTCTTTGATGTAAATCATTGTCGCTGATACTATCTTGATTACTCCTGTAATCACTTTCCACTGAGCTACTTGTTTCTTCACCGTTCTCTGTATTCGTGTTACCTGATCTTTCACCTCCTCCCCCTAATCTAGCCCTACCAGTTGCTAGATCATGGATAGCAATTCCAAATTTAACAATATCATAAACGGTAGAGATAACGAAAAGTGTAGGAAAAAAGAAGGTAGCAATCTTTCTAAGGGCTTTGCCCCCTACTTTAGTCAAAGCTTTACCTACAATCTGTCCGGTTCGACTTTTTAAGTTTTTCGCAGTACCAGCAAATCTCTCACTTGCTTTTTTGATAATATTTTTATGTCTTTTCAGGCTATCATACAGTTTTTTTGACTTCTTATTAATCTTATTAATACGTTTTTTTAAGATTTCTTTTTCAGAGCTCTGAGCATTTTGAATTTGTTTTTGCAGTTTAGAGCGCTCATCGGCTAATTTTTGGAACTTATCCAATTTTTTCTTCATTGCTTTGGCATTGCTAGACATTATCTCCATAGCACGATTCATACGTTTGAGCTTTGCCAAATCCTTCAATGGAACTTTATATTTGTATGTACCTTTAATGGTTGCTACTTTAATTTTGTCAACTAAAGCTTTCGGAATTCCAATTCCAATTAACCACTCATCTGGCATTGTACCTTCAATATTAACAGAAAGGCTGGCTAAATCGACTTCAGTTTTGTCATTCTGTCTTGTGGCTTCAAGACTGTTTAGATCTAATTGAATCTTCAGCCAGGGAAATGGATTATATTCTGTTCCAACTTTAGCTAATTCAGCAGTTAAAGTTGGTTCTATTTTTTTTCCTATTTTCAAAGCTGCTTCAGTCTCAGCAATCTCACCTCTTCCTGTTAAGTTATCTATTCCTAGTAATTCTTTTGTTTCTCCTTTTACCAGTGATTGTCCTTTCTTTTTTATTAAGGTTATAGTGAAATCCCACGCATGATTACCTTTTTCCTGATTAAATTTAATCGCAAATTTAAGGTTTTGACTTGGTTCCACTTTTACATTAGAAGAAGAATTATCTTGATCTTCATTTCTTTTCTCAGATTCATCTCGCTGAATAGGTTTTGATATAGAACTTTGTTGAGTTTGCCTACTCGCTTGCTGAATCGTATGCGTCAACTCATGCGCCGTCAACGCATCATTCCCTGGTGCTTTCCCCTTACCATAATAAACATCATTCCCATGAGTAAACGCCTGCGCCCCAAGCTGCTGATTCATTTGTACCGCAGCACTGCCAGTATGTACTCGCACATCAGAAAAATCTGCTCCAAACCGAGGTTCCATAAAGCCTCTCACCTCATCAGAGAGAGGATGACCACCACCTTTTTCTCCTGCTAACTGACTTTCTAAACTTTGACTCCCGCCCTCTTGCTGTTGCGTTTCACTGATTTGACGTTGAACCACAGGAGTAATACCATCCACCAGGGGCTTTTCCTGTAGGGTTTCTTCTTTTTTCCCTATTTCCTGCCGTTGAACATTTTGAGCTGTAGGGTCAGGCATGGACATTACTTTAGTGGCCATATTGTCCGCTTCCTGCTCGTATTTATCCCCTGGTTGTCCAATAGTAAGTTTAGTCTGTACTTCTGCTTGCTCCTGCTTAGAGTCCTGAGATTTCAGTTGAACAGTTGCCTCAGACTGCATTTGCAGGTTTTTGTCTTCTTCTTCCTCCGATAGTTCATCCCTTTGTAGAGTAGGTTCAGACTGCATCTGAAGATTTTCTTCCTCCACCTCTGGCATAATTTCTCGTTGAACAGTCACTTCAGACTTAGTTTGAAGCTTTTCGTCTTCTTGCTGCTTCAACCTCTGAGCTTCAGCTATTTGAACTTTCATTATCCGTTGTAGCGGTGTATCGACTCGTGCAGCTCTTTGTCTGATTAATGTTTGGAGGTCAGGCTGTTCAGGTTTTCGTTGAACAGACTCATTTGCCTTCATCTGGAGGCTTTCTTCTTCTGTCTCTGAGGCTTGTCTTTGAACAGTTTGAGGTTGAGCTGAAGTGCCATACAGATGAGGATTTGCAGCTTGGTATCGTGCTGCCCGTTCTCGCATCGTTTGTATATCTTGGGGCTGTGGCTGACTTCTAGGAGTTGCTAAAAAAGGACGGCTAGCAAATGGACTTCTTTGTCCAGCATTGGTGTTGGTATCAAGTCCACCTATTTTCTTAGGCTTGACAAAATCATGACTCATGGTTGTTTCAGTTATCAGTTAGCAGTTATCAGTTATCAGTACCTCTTGTAATAGGGAGGCTTGAAACCTTGGTGGATACGTTGCGATGAGGCTGCAATAATTACTGAAAATATACCATAATTCAACCCAATTGCCACATAATCTTTACAAAAGTTTGCTAAATTTACTGCTGAAGTTTGGGTTCTGTTGCCAACTTGATGGACTAGATGATGTAATATGTACCCATTATCGGATAGATAATTCCTTTCTCTAGGCATTGCTTGTAATGCCAAAAAAAACCTAGTAATATGTAATATACTGTGGCCAAATATTGCCATACATAAAGTTCTATGATTTATTTTTCTGAGAGTAGCAGAACAGAAGTAATTAAAGAAAATTCTGCACTTCAAGCCTCCCTATTACAGGAGGGACAGATAACTGATAAGTGAAATGACAGAACAATTTTTTCCTAAACCTTCACCTAATCCCTTAGATCGTCTTCATGTTACAGACGGTTTAATGATCAATGCTCAAAGGTGGCGTTTAGCTCATCACTATTCTCGCAGACGGCAAAATTTACATTATCAATCCCTAAATCAACCTGGAATTGTTTGTGGGTTAGGGGTACATCCAACTCAAGCACCTCCTGGCGTCCAGTCAAAATTTCAAACGGGATGGTTAATGATAAAACCAGGAATTGCAATTGATGGTGAGGGAAATCCAATTATTATTGATCGCCCCATGGAATTTAGGATTAACGATCCTAAACCTTCCAAACTTGAACCTATTCTTGTCTATTTAGTAGTTAGTTATGTCGATCCAGAAGAACTAAGCTTAAGAAATGATAATGATGTTGTTCGAGAAACATTTCGGATCGATCAGAAAACTGACCCCCCTAGTCATCTAGAAGTGGAAGTTTGTCGCATAAATTTGCAACCAGGGAATGTTGAAATTAAACAACCCAATGATGTTTTATTTCCTCAAGTTAACGATATAGATTTACGCTATCGAATTATAGCGCGAACGCGACCGCAAATTGTGATTGAAACAGCAATGTTATCCCCTAAAGCTTCTGGAGGAATGATGTCAGAAGCGGAAGGAAAATATTGTCAAGATAATCTGGCTTTTCTGATGCGTTCGGTAGAGTCACTTGACCCCAGAATGCAAGGGATTTCAGAAATTCAACAAATACGCCTTAATTCCAATGAAACACTTGATTTCGACCTACTATATTTAACCGAACAACAAACTTTTGAATTAGGGAACGAGCAGATAGAAATATTAGAAAAATATCTAGAAAGTGGAGGAACTGTATTAATTGAAATTCCAATAGATAACGATATTAATCAAAATTATAAAGATTTGACAGATTGGGCAACAGAAGAATTTAATCTTAATTTTATTAATTGGGAAAGATTACTTCCCGATCATTTACTAAAAGTGCATCCATTTCTCTTTGCAATACCTCCTGATATTAACAATGAATCCATTCAACTTTTTGTAGGAGGTGGAATGATTATAGTTATTGGCCATTTATCACAAGCCTGGGGAATCAACGAACATATACTACCCCGCAATGAAATTAGAACAGCACAAGAATTGGGAATTAACCTACTGTATTTTGCTTGGTACAGACGACATCAAAATCAATTGTTAGAGAAATTATCTAGCGAATAATATCAAATCGGTATAAAAAAGCAGAGAAACCGGGTTTATTAAATACCTCACCATACTAACATTTACCTCCCATAAACCCGGTTCCTTATAACACTTCAACCTGTTAGTATATGCACCTAAAATTTCTGTACAATATTTAATTCATAAGTACAAAAAGCAGGTTTATATTCTTCAATAATTTCTCGCACTAATGACTCATCAATTTGATTGGGAAACTCAACTTTTAGATGAACAATAAAGTGATAAGCACGCCCTCCTCCAAGCATTGAATCTTGATTAACACAAGCTTCTCCCAAAACAAATCCTTTCTGAAAATCTTCCCACAAACTAATATGTTTTTCCGCTTCAGGGAGGTCTTCATCAAGGGGTAAACCTGTAAGCAAATGCAAATAAAATCGTAAACCTTTACGAGTTCCATGCCAACGGTAAAGGGTGACTGCATTACGAATCAAACGACGCTGAATTTGAATTGGCCAGCGAGAATCCATTTTCCAACCTACCCACTGGGCCAGAAAGGGAAGCAGTGCTTCAGGTGTAGTTAGAGGGTCAAGATAGGCCCATAAATTATCGGTAGTTTGGATAGCCGGATCGTAGGTTTCTTCCAGGATTTTCAAGAAACGACTGAGGAAATCCGCTTCACGATAAATAACAGGTAAAAACTCAAGATATTCAATACGGGGACGAATTTTTAAGTCAAAAACTTGATAGCCAATTAATTTTTCATTTGGATTGTTTTTGTAAGCTAAAATTTGAGCCGAATAATTAATTTCTAGTTTGTCATTTTCTGAGTTTATAGCTTGTTGATTTTCAAAGAAGTTTGGCGGAAAATTAAACTCTATTTCAATATCTTGTCGGTCTTGAGGATTAATTGTTAATTGATGGCTAAATCCTTGAACTATTTCTGATTGAGTTGAACCATTATTAATAGTTTCTTGATAAAATTGACACCAATCAGGAGAAATTGCTGGTTGAAATTCAAGTTGCAAATAAAGGGTTAGATGTTCTTCAGACTGATTTTCTAACCGCAGCAGAATTTCACTTGGTTCTCCCGGAGAAACTTGTAGTTCTATTTTGCTTGCATCTACAGTTTGACCGCGAGATATAGCAAACTTTCCCATACTTGTATTATCGGTAAGCTGCATCGCAGTCAATTGCAGGTTAAGAGTTGGAGGAGAGTTTGCTTGAGCCATTTCAGTTATTAGTTATCAGTTATAGCGCTACGCGCTAGGGAATAGGGAATAGGGAATAGGGAATAGTAGACTGTAAAAGGGTTTCAGGATTTAAAAATGTCCTAACCTATTTGCGTAGTGCTATATCAGTTATCAGTACCTCCTGGAATAGGGAGACTTAAAATACTGAATTTTCTTTTTTTATCCCCTTTAAAGGCTATGCTTTATCAACATCTTTACTTAACATAAAACGTGACAAAATAGACAAGTTGTGTATTTGCAATTTAATGAATATTTCGAGAGAGTAAATGTATTTAATTAGAGGCTTTTCTCCTCCCCCCCCATCTCCCTATCAGAAAAGGTTTTTAGAAGCTGTTTGTCAACTAATAAAAACCTCTCTCCAAACCTCTCTCCTACTCCGAGAGAGGCTTTTAAACCCCCATTCCCTCCACCCCCCTTTCCAAGCTATGCTTTACCCACATCTTTCTTAACATAAAGCTTGACAAAATAAACAAATTATGGATGAGCTTTGAACAGGCTTTTTTTAGAGAAAAAATGTATTGAATAGTACATTTATTTTGAAAATTAAAGTAGTTTTACTTAGCTACTACTATCGTTTCTCCCTTCTCCCCTGCTCCCTGCTCCCCTTATCCCCACAAGGGTTTCAAGAGTTATGGGTAATGAATAGCTTTCCAAGGGGGGTTAGGGGGGTTAGGTTTTTAAGATTCATCGGTCCCATGCAGTACTTCTCAAACAGCTTCTTAGGAGTTCCCGATCGGGGATAGCTTTAAAGGGGAGGTTTTATACCTGATGTTTTGGTCATCCAAATAAATCTATAGGACTTACGCAAAATATCAAATCACACACCATCTGTAGGGGCGATGTCCTACGGAATGCTCCGCAAACGCGAATCGCCCCTACTAGATATGGCGGTTCTGCGTAAGTCCCGATCTATTAATTATCAAGTATTAATTCTATCTCATGAGCGGTTCTCCGTTCCTCATTTTCGTCTTGATTATCCCAAGAACAGACCACTCCAAATTCACTGGGATAAATCACTGGTTCCGGAATAGGTGCAACACTCCAGTTCTCTCGATCTTGTTGACGAATTCCCCTCAGCTCTACTGCTTTTAAATAAAGAACATGGGGAATTTGTTGATAAAATTGTTGACAATAGGCAATTACATCAGATGGATAAACCGGATGTCCTAATGGCCAACCTTTACCTTCAGTTCCCCCTGTAATGGGGTTGAGAAAACGATACAATCGTTTGAGAAATTGAGATTCAACATATCCTCGATCCGCATCCTGGCCCACAATAATCATTACTTTCACTTTAACCCCAATATATTTCGGTTCCCGCAGCAGAATTTGTACCCCTAAAGGTTTGCGATCGTTCAAATAATCTTGAATTTTTTTTGCTACCTCATCATTTAGCTTTAATTCCTGGGGAGATAAACCCCGACTCAAATCCTGAATATCTGCCTGTGGTATTGTTAAAATACATACCTGACCAGGCTTAATGGCATCTGGTTCTGTCCACTGTTTATCCATTTCTATGTTCGCATCTAAACAATGAGCGCGAGCCACATCTACATCTGGAACTCGCATCGCATGGTATTCAAAATCATTGCGAGTAATGGCCCGTTGACTGGAGCGCAATAGTCCGGGTACTCGCAAAATTGCCTTTTCCAGAGACTCCGGTTCCGTACCTCCCGTCGCTGCTTCGTAATTGATTACCTGCTTAACGTAGGGAATAGCTGAACGCAATACTGTCAGCATTTCTGCCTCAACATTACCTTTAATTCCTCCTCCAGTGCGGTAAGCTTTCAGATAAATTTCTGCTCCTGGTGGTGGTACTTGACCATATTGACGCTCTTGAGGATTGGTTTCCGTCTCAACATCCATTGGAGGAAGGGCATTCAAAGCAGTTTCTGTCCCGTTAAACTGAGTCTGGAGGCGATCGCTAGTTTGAAAACGAGTTCGTACCTCAGTTTGTCGCCGGAGTTGAGTTGGTTCGCGGATTAGGGGGCCAAATTGAACAATACCCGTTTGAGAATCAATAATGTAATGGCGATCGCTTGCTCTTGAATCTGCGAAATCTGATACTTCTTTCCAAGGTTCGCGGGGTTGGCGATCGCCGGGGGGCTGAATTTCGATATACTCTGTACTGGAGCGTTCGAGAACTGGCGTTCCTTGCAATTCAAAGACTTGACCTGGTTTAGCGTTACTCACCCCCAGTAGTTCATCTTTAACCCAAACACATTGAGTAGCTGGAACTGCACCACCAATAGCCCGGATGGACAAACCAAAAATCAAAGGAGAACTACTATAACCGTATTCTTGGGGGTCATTATCCTGTAATTGTCGATAAATACAACGAATCCAATGACCTTGATATTGGGTGCCTAAATTATCCTCTGGCCAATCGCTAGGAAGATGCAAAATGACATCTGCTCCTTGTTCTGGGTTAGGACCTTGTTGAGCAATTTCTGTAAAACTAAATCCATGGGTGCGATCGTCATTTTCCTGTCGCAAAACGGAAACCCATTCTTGACCATTCCAAGCTTCCCAACATCGGGGTGGATTTTTCGGATCGATGCCAGTGGCAGCAGCAGCTTGTCCTTTAAAGGTGATGGCGAGAATATTACCTTCAATGGAATTTTCTTCACCTGTTGCTTTCGGTTTGATCGCAAGATAAAAACAATTACCCCGTTGGGGTTGTTGCTCGAAAACTGAGGTGCGAATTGTACTGAGCCATTCTCCATCTTCTTGCTGACTCCAAAGCGATCGTGTCCGAGGAAAAATGGCTTCTAAACTATCGTTACTGAGGTTTCCATGATTATGATATTCTCTGGCTTTTAAAAAACATTCAATCCGAGGAATTCCGATTAATAAATTCCGATCTGTGCTAAAAATAATAGACTCTTCAGTTTCTGTGCGTTCTGTTGAAACTTCTGTACCAGCAGGAATGGAAAAGGGAATATTCTGTGCTTTTGTCAGTTCAAAGGTTATCAGTGTTCGCGCTGCTGCTGGAGGTTGTAAACGAATTCCCAACATCTCCAGAAATACAATATAATTGCGTAGCGGAACTTGATTAAACCGATACAACATCTGGTCTGTTAACCAGGAAAACAGTTCAATCATTGTAATGCCTGGATCGCTTGGATTATGGTTTGTCCACTCTGGACAATAGCGAGGAATGCGCAGCAAACATTCCTGTACTAAGTCCTCAAATTTGCGATCGTCAAGATTTGGTTTGGGTAAATTAGGCAAGAAATCGAAGTCAACCATAATTGTTAATATATAGCGCTACGCGCTAGGGAATAGGGAATAGGGAATAGGGAACAGTAAACTGTCAAAGGGTTTTCCTACGGAATGCTGCGCAAACAGGATTTAGAAATGTCCTAACCTGAATTAGTAGCGCTATAAAACGTTAAGTAGCTATTAGCTTTTAGCATTTCCGTACCGGAATGCTCCGCAAACAGCTAGCCTCCTGCGGAGGAACTGCGTTAACAGCTTTTAGCATATCGGGTTTAAATCCCTGGTTTCTATAAACCGGAAGGTTTAGGAGAGGTTTAAATTCCCTTTCCGTTCCGGAATGCTCCGCAAACGCGCACATTTACTGCTGACTGCTTCTTTAATACCGAGGAGATTGAGAATATCTCCAACTCAGAAAAAAATCACTCTATTGATTACATTTTATAGAAAAAAATGCCTTTCATTAAACTGATATTTATTTAACTTTTTTTGACTGACTGATGAATCAATGAATTATGCCTGTATATTAATTATATAACATTAACAGGACTTACGCATGAGGTACGAAAAACTAGGATTTGAGATTGCTTCCCTATCGGTCGATAGGGACGAAAATACGTTGTACTGCGTAAGTCCTGATTAATATGAACAGGACTTACGCAAAAAATGAAATTATACGCCATCTGTAGGGGTTAACTGCCGTTAACCCCTACTATATATGGTGGTTATGCGTAATATAGAATCCGGTTGAAAAGTCGTCCGCAGCGACGATAGGAAGCAATCTCGTGAAACCCCTGAGATTGCTTCCTTCCACTCCGTTCCAGTCGC
>JASJEA010000260.1 GCA_030064935.1 Crocosphaera sp.
TCTTGGGAACCAGGACTGCTGCTGAAGGAGGGGAAGTCAGACCAAAAGGTGGGCGCAAGTCTGTCTTGAGGCATTCCCCTGTGAGTTCAGAAGCCCCAACTATACCGATAGGTTAGTTGGGGTAGTTCACTTAGTTTTGTCACTGTTTGGGCGTATATAAAGAGACGAAATTGTGCAGGACAAAACCTCTTGAACTGATAAATATCTGCTCAGACTATCCAAGCTACCCAAACTTTCCCCTTGTAGTTCTGGGTAGCTTATGCTTATAATCCATACAATTACAACAAACTCTCTTTTATCCGTTCGTGATAACTATCTGCCTTTATATTTGAATGCACATCGCTTGGCTTGGGAAAAAATCCCCTTTCTGTGGAAATGTAACATACGGTCGAGAAGTAACAAACGCACTTCTTGACCGAGGTTATCAGGTTAGTTTTCTTCATTTTTCGCAAGAAGAGACCAACTCTACTCATTGGCGAGACTTACGGGAAGTTACCTTACCTTTCCTCTATAAGTCGCAAATTTATACTATCCCCACCCCGAAGTCTAGTAAGATTTTAATGGATGCTTTGGCTAAACTGAAACCTGATCTAGTTCATGCGTCCCTTACCCTATCTCCTCTAGACTTCCGACTTCCAGAAATCTGTCAGGCATTAAATTTACCCCTCATAGCCACTTTTCATCCCCCTTTTGACAGTAAATTACGCAATTGGAAGTCCAGCACCCAATTCTTAACCTATCAGCTTTATGCACCGTTTTTAGACCATTACGATAAAGTGATTATTTTCTCCCGACTGCAACAAGAATTATTGATGAAATTAGGGGTTAATAAAGACAAAATAGCTATTATACCTAATGGAGTTGACCCAATTAAATATTCTCCTGGCGTATCCTACATTAAGTCCCAGATGAAAGCAAAACGTTTGTTTGTCTATGTGGGGCGTATTGCCACGGAGAAGAACGTAGAAGCGTTGTTAAAGGCGTGGAAACAGATGGAGATGGGGGAAAACAGTAAATTGTTAATTGTGGGAGATGGGCCCCTTAAACCCTCCCTAGAACCTTTTTATGGTAGAGAACATGGAATTTATTGGTTAGGATTTGTCGCTGATGAACAAAAACGAATTGATATTTTACGGGGTGCGGATGTGTTTATCTTGCCATCTTTAGTAGAAGGTTTATCTTTGTCTTTATTAGAAGCCATGGCGTGCGGTGTAGCCTGTATTGCCACCGATGCCGGAGCCGACGGTGAGGTATTGGAAGATAGAGCAGGGGTAGTCTTGAATACTCAAAATGTTACGACACAGTTAAAAACCTTATTACCCTTGTTTAGAGATCATAGCGAAATTACTCAATTGTTAGGACAAAAAGCAAGACAACGGGTATTAGATAAATATTCTTTAACAAATAACATTTCTCAGGTAGAAAAGGTTTATGAAGAAGTTTTAGGAAGACAAAACCTTCCTATGATGACTCATTTATCTTAAATTCGGGTGTCTTGCTTCTTTTTTTAGAACCAAACCAAATATTTCACTGTCTCTTTTAAGCTTCCAATAAAAAAGATTCATATATTTTTACTTGATTTCTACCTAGTTTTTTAGCTTGATAAAGGGCTTTATCTGCTTGTTCAATTAAAATTTTAGTGGAGCCTTGACCGGAGATACATAAACTAGCAACACCACAGCTAAGGGTGACGTAATTGCTAGTTAAAGAAGTTTGATGCTCAATCCTTAAATTTCTCACTTCTTCTAAAATTCTTTGAGCAACTTGGCTGGCTTCTTCTCGGCCTGTATTGGGTAAAATAATGGCAAATTCTTCCCCACCATAACGGGCGACAAAATCAGTACGACGGATTGCTATGCGTAGACATTGAGCCACTTGATATAAACAGGTATCTCCTGCTGGATGACCATAGGTGTCATTATACTGTTTAAAATGATCAACATCACACAAAATCAAGGCCATTTGTCCACGGTATAAATTATTTAATAACCATGTTTGTTCTAATATATTATCAAAATATAGACGGTTAGGAATTTGAGTCAAGGGATCAAAAGTTGCTAAATACTTCCACCGATCAATAATACTAAATACCGAGACGATTAATGTAGCGGTTAAAGGGGTTACAGTCGGAATCCACCATCCTTGTACAAATAGTAGGTAACTGCTAGAGACTATACCAAATCCTAAGAAAACATTATTAATCAAAAATAATCCATATTTAATGAAACTATTATACGGAAAAATATTTTTGTTTAATAAATAATAAGTCATCCCCATTCCTAAACTTGTCCAGGTCAAAATCCATAACCATTCTAGGGGCTCTGACCAAACTTTAATTAAGGGACGATTATCTAAGGCCGCACTTAATATTTGACTGGTTGTATTAGCTTGAATAATGGTTCCTGAAGTAGTTTTAGACCCATGAAAAGGGGTAAGTAAATCAGTATCAATACTATCTGCTATCACTCCAATTAAAACTAGACGATCATTGAATAAGTTTTTGGGATAGTTTTGATTTAGAACATCTAAAAGAGAAAGGGTTTGAAAAGAATCTTTTTTCCCTCGATAATTGAGTAATATTTGATAACCGCCATAATCAAGATTAATATAATTTCCACTATTTTTAGTTAAAGGAAATAACTGAGCTTTGCCAATGATGATTTCATCTTTATCAGAATTACCCAACTCAGGGGTAATTCCTTCTTTCTCCAAGTAAGTTAAAGCTAACATCATGCTAAAACTCAATTTCTGTTTTTGCTGATCAGAAATAAGGCTAACTAAATCCCTTCTAATTTTGCCATCATTATCCACAACTAAATCAGAAAAGCCAACTTGATCTAACTGAGATAACTTAGTTGGAGGTTCAATTTTCTGACCGATAATTTGTTCTATTCCAATTAAATTAGGAGTTGTTGAAAAGAGATGATTAAGTTTTTCTTCTCCAGGGGAAATGGGAAAATCACGAAAAATATTTAAACCAATGACACGCGGATTTTCTGACTTAATCGTTTGAATAAGTTGAGCTAACACACTATCCGAAAGAGGCCATTGTTTTAAAGTCGCAATATCTGATTCATCAATGGTAACAATGAGAATTCTCGGATCAATACCTTCTGGGGATCGCCAACGGAAAAATTGATCAAAGAACAATAACTCTAAGGGTTGTAAAATTCCGGTTAAACCCGTAGCAATGATTAAACCCGCCACCGTTGGAGGAATGAGTAACCCTTTTCTCCATTGATATAGTTTGGCTCGTATTCGTTGGAACATAGATCAATTTTAAAAACCCATTGATTGATTATAGAGACAAAGAAAATATTTTTGAGAACTTAGTCAAAAAATTTCCTCAAAAAAACTCCCTGTTTGTTTTAATGCTAGAAAATGATCTTGAGGATAATCTCTAAAGAGGAAGACTAGCAGTAAATGCGTATCGATCCCTGAAGACGATAAAATAGAGGGTTGTAATGATAGGATAACAAAGGCAAGGAATTAGTATAAATATATGGCAGAAACTTTATTATTTAATGCACTACGTCAGGCCATTGATGAAGAAATGGGACGAGACGACACAGTATTTGTCTTAGGGGAAGATGTTGGTCACTATGGTGGTTCCTATAAAGTGACCAAAGACCTTTACAAAAAATATGGAGAACTGCGGGTTCTCGATACCCCGATCGCAGAAAACAGCTTCACGGGAATGGCTGTTGGGGCTGCGATGACTGGTTTACGGCCCATCATTGAAGGGATGAATATGGGCTTTTTATTATTAGCCTTTAACCAAATTGCCAACAATGCCGGTATGTTACGCTACACATCTGGGGGAAACTTTAAAATTCCCATGGTTATTCGGGGACCTGGAGGTGTGGGAAGACAGTTAGGAGCGGAACATTCCCAACGGTTAGAAGCCTATTTTCATGCGGTTCCTGGCTTAAAAATTGTGGCCTGTTCTACCCCTTATAATGCGAAAGGACTCCTCAAGGCCGCCATTCGAGATGAAAACCCTGTTCTCTTCTTTGAACATGTCCTACTCTACAATTTAAAAGAAACCCTCCCAGAAAATGAATACATAGTTCCCCTCGATAAAGCCGAAATCGTTCGCAAAGGAAATGATGTCACCATTCTCACCTATTCGAGAATGCGTCATCATTGTTTACAAGCCTTAAAACAAATGGAAGCACAAGGCTATGACC
Organism: Crocosphaera sp.; assembly: GCA_030064935.1. GTDB lineage: Bacteria > Cyanobacteriota > Cyanobacteriia > Cyanobacteriales > Microcystaceae > Crocosphaera. Next base: position 4,191 of record JASJEA010000260.1, read on the forward strand.
CAGAAATTATTGATTTAATTTCGCTCAAACCCTTTGATTTACAAACCATTGGGGAATCCATTCGTAAAACCCATCGGGTGATCATCGTTGAAGAATGTATGAAAACTGGAGGGATCGCAGCCGAATTAATTGCCTTGATTAATGACAACTTTTTCGACGAATTAGATGCCCCGGTGGTTCGCTTATCCTCCCAAGATATTCCGACCCCTTACAATGGAATGTTAGAAACCCTAACCATTGTCCAACCCCCTACCATTGCTGACGCAGTGGAAAAGTTAATGACACACTATGTTTAACTTAGTCCTAAACTATCATTAAGACTCCAACATGAAACAACAACGCTTGTTGATCGGTTTTATCATCGCCTTGGTTATTGGCGCAATTGCTCTTCTCAATGCTATTCCCTTACAGTTGGGTTTAGACTTGAAAGGGGGGGCGCAATTAACCATTCAACTTAAACCCACCGAAGAAGTTAACAATATCTCCCAAGAAGACTTAAATGCAGCTAAAACTGTCCTACAAAACCGAGTAGATGGACTCGGTGTCGCTGAGCCTATTGTCCAAACCCTCGGACAAGATAAAATTGTGGTACAGTTGCCAGGGGTTACCGATCCTGAACAAGCGGAACGAGTCTTAGGGGGAACTGCCCAGTTAGAGTTTCGCCAACAAAGACAGGGAACAGAAGGACAACTACAAGCTGAATCCACCATTAGACAGCAAAAACAAGCAGAATTAAACCTCCTCCGACAAGGAGAAACCACCCCAGAAGAGGTTGAACGTATTACTGAGTTGACTGAGTCACTGCAAGTCTCTGATAAAGCTTTATTAGACCTTTTTGACTCGGTGGGATTATCAGGAAAAAATCTGAGCAATGCCCGTTATGGTCCAAGCCAAGGGATTCAATGGGAAGTAATTATCGATTTTGATAATGAAGGGGGTCAAAAGTTCGCTGAACTAACAAAAAATATCGCAGGAACTGGTCGCAGCATTGGTATCTTTTTAGACGATATCTTAATCAGTGCGCCTGTTGTGGGGGCTGAATTTGCCACCACAGGGATTACGGGAGGAAGTGCGGTGATTACAGGAAATTTTACCGTAGAAACCGCGAATGAACTGGCAGTACAGTTACGGGGTGGCTCGTTGCCTTTCCCTGTGGAAGTGGTGGAAAATCGCACCGTTGGAGCAACTTTGGGACAAGCCAGTATTCGCCGCAGTATCTACGCTGCAGTGGCGGGTTTAATTTTGGTGTTGATCTTTATGGCGGTTTATTATCGTCTCCCTGGCGTGTTAGCTGACTTGGCTTTGGGCATCTATACACTCTTAACTTTGGCTTGTTATTCTTTAATCGGGGTAACTTTAACCCTTCCTGGTATTGCTGGGTTTATCCTCAGTATTGGTATGGCTGTGGATGCAAATGTGTTGATTTTTGAGCGTACCCGTGAAGAGTTACGTAGTGGAAAAACTCTCTATAGTGGTGTGGAGTCGGGATTCTATCGAGCATTTTCTAGTATTTTAGATAGTAATGTCACTACTTTGATCGCTTGTGGTGCTTTATTTGGTTTGGGTTCTGGTTTGGTGAAAGGGTTTGCTTTAACTTTGGCGATCGGGGTTTTAGTGAGTATGTTTACGGCTTTAACTTGTAGTCGTACTTTACTATTATTTACTGTTTTAGGACTTCCTGCAGTTCGCAAAAAGCCAGAACTCTTTTGTCCTAATTTACCCACAGCAACAAAATCTTAGGATTTCGTTCATTCTTGTTTAACTATTTATTCTATTCTAGTCACAACAATGCGATTACATATCATTAAATGGGAACGGTTATGGTGGTCAATTTCTGCTTTGATTATTGTCGGTGGAATGATTTCTATGATCATTTCTTATACAACATTTAAAGCCCCTTTGCGTCCTAGTTTAGACTTTATTGGTGGGACTCGATTACAATTACAATTAGTCTGTGGGGTTGAAGGAAACTGTGATAAACCTATAGATACAGGAGAAGTAAGATCGGTTCTCAATCAGCAGGAGTTAGGTAATAGTAGTGTTCAAGTTCTAGAAGATACGATTCTTTCTATTCGTACTCAAAATCTGAATGTAGATCAAAGAACTGAATTACAACGGGAATTAAACGAAAAAATTGGACAATTTGATCCTGAAACCATCCAGATTGATACAGTAGGGCCTACTATTGGTCAAGAATTATTTGAGTCAGGAATTTTAGCTTTATTGGTTTCTTTCTTTCTAATTATTGTGTATTTAAGTGTCCGTTTTAAATTTGATTATGCCTTTTTTGCAATCATAGCTCTATTACATGATGTGTTGATAACGGCAGGTATTTTTTCTGTTTTAGGTTTAGTCGCTGGTTTGGAAGTTGATAGTTTATTTTTGGTTGCTTTATTGACGATTATTGGTTTTTCTGTTAACGACACTGTGGTGATATATGATCGTATTCGAGAAAATACAGATAAATATGCAGAAGAACTGTCCATTAATGACATTGTAGAAAACTCAGTCAATCAAACCTTAACTCGTTCTATTAACACCACTGTAACCACTTTATTACCCCTTATCGGTATCTTTTTATTTGGGGGTGAAACTTTGAAATATTTTGCCCTAGCCTTAATTTTAGGTTTTATTGCTGGTTCCTATTCTAGTATTTTTATTGCCAGTACCCTACTCGCTTGGTGGCGTAATCGTCAATCAGAATTTATAAAATAGTAGGTTAAACCATTTCTGATGAAGATGTAAAAAAATTGATTGAGTCTAACGCCCGTGCAATTGAAGCATTAACTGATAATTTTTCCTCATTTCAAAAAGAATGGCAAAAAGACAGAAGAGGTATTTATCAATTATTAGGGAAATTAACTCGATAAAAGTCTGATTTTTATGAAATACAATCAGACTTTTATGAACATTTTGACCAAATAGAAGAAAGACAAGCAAAGATGACTGAAATATTAGAACGTTTATCTTCTCCTGAAGATAATCGGGGAAGTTAAAGGAGAAAAGAAGGGAGAAATCAAAGGAAAAAAAGAAGCTACGAGAAATATTGCTTTAAATATGCTTATAAAAAACATGAATCTGGAGGATATTGCTAAACTAACCGGATTAAATTTACAAGAAATTGAGCAACTTAATTCATCTTTGAATACGGAGACATAAAACTAACGAGTGATCTTAATACATTGGTTTTAATACTGTTAAACCCCTACGAAATATTAGAATTACTGTAGGGGCATGATATTATTATGCCCTTATGGGTTAGTTTATTTGATAATCGTCCCATAAATTGACTTAAAGAAGTACAATAAAGATATATAACATATGAGGTTAAACCATGTCTGATGAAGATTTAAAAAAATTGATTGAATCTAACGCCCGTGCCATTGAAGCATTAACTGATAATTTTTCCTCATTTCAAAAAGAATGGCAAAAAGATCGCGAAGAATGGCAAAAAGATAGAAAAGGTACTTATCAATTATTGGGACAATTAACTCGTTCGATGTCTGATTTTTATGAAGTACAATCAGATTTTTATCGACGTTTTGACCAAATAGAAGAAAGACAAGCAAGGATGACTGAAATATTAGAACGTTTATCTCCTCCTGAAAATAATCAATAAAAACAAGATTATATAGGTTTTAAAACTGTTAAACTTCTTTGAACTACCCCAACGCAAGGCGATGGGGATTCTTTACACGATAAAGTATCGTCTTGGAGCGTCCAAAAGCCCCTCTAGTACCTCCCTCTTTTCAAAGAGATTGGCTTT
>JASJEA010000261.1 GCA_030064935.1 Crocosphaera sp.
CCACTACCCGAAGCACCAATCACAGCAACTAAATTTTGTCTTTCCACCTTTGACAATAAAGAATTAGTCAACACTTTCCTGCCAAAAAATATCTCAGTATCATTTTCAGAAAAAGCACTCAATCCTTTATAGGGAGATATCTGAATCTTTCCTCCCAACTCCAACCAACGAGGAGGAATTTCGGCAGGATTTTGACATAAAACAGGCAACCAACTCACACAAGGAAAATCCTTTTCTAATATTTGTAACCTTTGCCGACTCTCCTGCAAAGAACTATATAAAGATAAACCTTGAGTATAATTTTCCAGAAAATATTGGAGAAACTTCGGAGCAACAGCCACAGGTAAATTTTCCCGCATCACAATAATTTGCGGTAAATGTAAATCCTCACCTTCTGCCAATTGATAAGCCAAACCTAAACCATCACAAGAATTAAAAATCGCTACTTTCAAATTATGATTAATAGCTTGTCGAAAATGACCTTTAATATCAGAAATAGTCAACCAGTTACCATCACTCAATTGAAAAGTACCTTTCTTCCCATCACCCTCAGTTTCACTATGCCCGTTAAAAATCAAAATATCCCAATATTTTTCCCATAAAGGCACATCTAACTCCGGCAAATTTCTCACTACTGTCACGTCACATTTAAACTTCTGAAACTTCTCAAATGTTGACTCAATATTTGCATCTTTTCCTAATACCACTAAAATTTTTACACCCTCTTGAGATGCTGGCTTTTGAGAACTTTTAATTAGCTCAACATTAGTAGATTGAAAATTAGGAGAAGTCAAACCAATTTCTGTCAAAGTAAAATTATGAGACTCCAACAAATCCCACTTTTGCCAAGGCATTTTACGCAACTCAAAATTATTACTTTCAATTAAAATGCGCTGAGGTTGATATATTTTTATTTCTTCTATAATTAGAGAAAAATCAGAATATTTTAACCAATTATTAAAATTAGAAAGTAATTCTGTTGTGGCTGCATTACAACTGTCATAAGCCACTCTTTGATCTAATTCTAAACTAGCATTACTTGTCTTTGGTTTTTGTTTCAGAGCAAATGTAGCAGAACTTTCCCTATCTTGAGCTTGAGTTAATTGATGAGCAATTTTAATATGATTTTCATAAGCTTTAACCCATGTTTCGTAAAGAGATAGTAACTCAGAATTACCTGGTAAAACCCCTTCTTTACCAGCTATAGGGTCAGCAGTAGGGCGATCGCCACTCCAAATCTTGACTGTAGCTGAAAATCCCTGGACAAAATCACCCTTTAAATCAATAATTGCTAATTTTTTCATAGTAGTTAAGGTAGAGTTATTGCAGAATTGATTATCTTAGTAGGGATTCTCCCAGGAACATCCCTACAATCATTTTACGAACCTTTTTGCTTGTTTTATAGCAATTCCCACAGTTATGAAGTACGTTTATAATCCTCCTAAACCCCCCTTTGTAAGGGGGACTTTTTGTTAGCTCCCCCCTTTCCAAGCGAGGTGTGGGGGATATTATAGATTAAAGAACTGCTATAACAATACTTGAAAGTTAAAAACAACTTGCCAGTATTAATAATTATTTACACAACAAAATCCTCTGTAACTATAGCTTCCCCTAATTCCAAAGCAATAGTAAATTCATCACCCTGTTCAGATTGAAATTCATACTGAATAAAGCTATCGTTACTTCTCGCCGTAACCTCTCCAAATGTTTCACCCTCTGACAAAACTTTCAACTTTAAATCGGGAGGTAAATTGTCAGATTCAATAGGAGAGAAAACTTTCAAATTAACCGTTATTTCTGCTTCATTTTCTCTAGATATATTCATCAACAAAATAACCGAATGTGTGATTAAATAAACCTGTAAATTAATCTGTTTTGCCCGTTTTGCCTCCTGAGCAAAGAAAGCCGGAGTTAACCGTTGTGGTGTTAGTAATTCCTCAGCACTTTGCCAACCCTGAGTAAACATATCTTGAAACCATTGAGTTAAACTAGGCTGAATTTGTAAGTCTGAAACAGTAAAACCTAACAATTCACTTAACTCTCCATTCAGATAACTATTTCTAATCTTCAGATAGGATTCACTACTACTTTCTAAACCTAAAATAATAGAACCTTTTTTAGCATACTTAACAATAATCATTCCTTCTCCCACACTTTCCAATTGAGCCATAATATCCGGCAAGATATTTTTCTGAAATTCAGATAAATCATTTGTTGTTACTTCCAGATTTAAACTCCAAGACTGAACTTGATTCATAGGTGAATTATCTCCTGTAGACGATTTTTTATCTCTCCATTCTTGAAAAAACTGTTGAATTTCTTCTTTCTCAGTTTCAACATCAGTATTATTATTTTCGGCAAAAGCTTGGGCTAACTTTTCGATGGTTTTTTCAGTGGGATTTAAGATGGGATTTTTCATTATTTTAGTGAGATGGTATGCTTCAAGTTCGCTATCTTTAGCCAGTGCATAAGCTGACTTAAAGTTTTTTTTGTTGTATAAATCCTTGAAAGATTGAGCAAAATTAGACATATTCATTAATGGATAATGGATAATGGATAATTACCTCTCCCTAAATGGGAGAGGATTGATTCAAAGGAAAAAATTTATTTTTTTCTCCTTGAAAGGAGAGGCTTTAAACCTAAATTTTTCGGTAATAAAACTCCTGAATTTATCGTTTGTTGTAGGAGCAAACAGCAGTTTACCCCGACAATATTGACTATTATTTTTCAATGATGATTCTACCAATGCTACCAGATTTCATGTCAACTCTGAAGCAGCAGTTAAGATTAAACATTGACTTTCTGAAGACATCCCCTTAAACAGTTAAACTGTTGTAGCTAATTCGCGATCGCGTAAGATAAGATATTCACCTGAGTAATATTCTTCAGCAGCATCTAAAAGTCCGCTCACTAACCATTTGAACATTTTGGCAACTTCATTATTAATACTCATATTGATTTACCACTTGGTTAATAGACACCTTTAGCTTAATCAGTCACTGCTTAGTTTGTTAATTGAATTCATAGTTGAAACTGCAAAAAAAAACTGTAATCTTTATTCCTTAATCATTTGATACCAACAGTTCTTGTTTTAGGCATTCAACTGATTCAATGATTGAATTTAGAAGATAATCAAAGCCTTTTATCATCAAGAATAGACGATTTTTTTTAGCTTTCAATTACGTTAATTACTTTGCGTGTGTAATAGTTAAATTGTCAACAAAAACACTCTGTCAAAGAGGTCATCAACAATGGCTTTACGGATGAAAAGACCCTATATTTTGATTATTCTATCACCTATTTTAGCCAGCCTTTTAGCAAGCTGTGGCGGAAAAGTAGAGAGCAAAACTCCCACTGATACCATATCCCCTACTATATCTGAACCTTTACCGGAAGTCAAAACAGTTTTGGAAAATCAACCCCAGTCACCTCCAGTCAAAATAGCAATTATTATGGATAAAACAGGTAGCGTTAACTGGAGTCGCATCCAACAACCAAAACTTGAAGATTTTCAGATTTTGTCACTCCTATTACAAAGAAATGGAGGGGAGATAGCAGTAGGAACCTTTTGTTACGACAGTAACCGCCCCTTAGCAAGAATTAGACTTGAACAACAACCAGTGTTAGTTAATGCAGGTTTTAATCATCCTGTTGCACCTGTTGAACCTACAAACCAAGGTAATGCTTTTACATATAGGAAGCAAAAGAAGGAGTATAAACAAAAATTAGCTGAATATCAAACCCTACGTCAAAATGATTTAGAAATTTTAGGGGATTATCAGAATTCTATCCAACAGTGGCAAAGTCAGAGCGAAGTCAAAATTCAGGAATTTATGACAACTAAAATTCAACCTATTTTAGGACATCCTGTCAATTGTGGTAGCAGTGATATTCAAGGAGGAGTGAACCGCACCAGGTTGTTTCTAGCAGAAAGCGATACAACTTGGAGACAACAACCCCGAAAGTTTGCCGTATTTATTACTGATGGTTTAGATAACGTCGGTATTCAAGCTGCCGAGTTTGAGACTAATGCCGAAGTTTTATTAGTAAATGGTGCAGGAAGTAAAGGGATATTTTACAACATAGAGCATAAAGCTTTTGAGTCAGTACCCGCTGCTTTTCAATATTTAGTTACTCAAGTAAACAAGGGAGGAAAATAGACATGAATAATTTTTCTTTAGGTAAGGGTAAAGAAGGTCAAGAATTTGAGACTAGACAACGAGCATACTATCAAAAATTGGCAGATGAGGAAAAACAACGGCAAGAAGAGAAACAAAGGTTGGAGAAGGAAAGGGAAGAGAGGCGATCGCAAAATGAACAAGAGCAACAAAAAATCAAACAGAAGTTGCAGTCTGAAGCACAAGAGAAGCGATCGCTCATTCACATCCGTCATCTTGAGTCATTGAGATTTCAACATCTCTATAAAGCACTGGAAACTGAAGAGATAAAGGTGAAAATCGAAAATGAGTTGATACAGTTGCAGCAAGAATATCCAGAATTTTTGAGGGAGGGTATCAGAAAAGCACTTGGTTATTTTTTCATGCTTTCATTCTTTTTTGCGGTTCTTATTATCAACTTTGTCTTAATTAAACAACCAGTAGAATATTTAGCATCTCAAGCATTTCCTCCGGGGTCTTTTGCTGTTACTCTTGCCACTATATTGTTACCTGTAGTAATTATTTTATTTGAGTTGGGAATCTGTTCTCAGTTATTTTCCGCCAAAATATCTCCCTTGTCTCAAAATGAAATTAAACTTTGGCAAAGACTAGCAAATACCATCGTTTGGGTAACACCGACTATGCTTGTAGGTACTTCTGTTGCTCTCTATAGTGGGGAAGACTGGCCACCTGAGTTTTATGACGTAATCTTACTTGCAGCGATGGCAATTTTAGCTTATGTAACTGATGCCGGAGTAGTGTATGGTTACGATCGCTATCAAAATGGTTTCGCTTTCTTCTGGTTTAGAATTAACCACTTACTTCGGGAACAGAAACTGCGAGGTTGTAAGAGGATTTTTTATGAACAACAATTTCAATTTAAGCGTGCTTGTAGAGATTATGAAGAAGCAGTTAATAAACATAATTCAATGTTCAAAAACCAAATAAAGCTTGTGCCAATTAATATTTATTCTAAGCAATTTTCTTTATCTGGAAAAGAATCAGATTTAGATTAATTGATAGTTGGGCATTGTAATGGTAGTACATTATCATTATTTTGGTTATGAAGCATGGCAGTGGGAGCTTCTTACTCCCATCGCAAGCATTCCTTGATAATGAGAACCCCCACAAGGGAGAAAACTTAGTCCATTTTCTTACGGTGCAAATTATATGGACTACTGCCATAAATCAAATTCCAGATATAATCTCCTATATCAAGATTTATAGACTATTTATTTATGCCAAAAATCAAAGTAATAATATCGGAGGCTCTGAATTTCTCTGAAAAAAAATTCATTTTTATAAAGTTGAAGGTACTTTAAAAGAAGTTATTTCTAAAATCGAATCTTTTCAAATCCCTGGTTATTTATTTTATCAAGTTAATGATGATTTGTGGAGACATAAAACTGGAGAAGTTTTTTCAGACCAAAATTATTGAGTTTTTATTTGGAATTGCAGACCCTAATTCTTATTCGGTTAAATTTTTAATCAATAATTTTTTTGCGGTTAATTTTTACTAAACATTTTACAAAACCGAAAGCTATATTAATTAATACTTTCGGTTTTATTAACCCTTAGCGTATAAATTTCCAATTATTGCACAGTTTCCCAAACTATTAGTATTTGTAGAGAAATACGACATCGAATCATAATTATCTACTCACCATTTATCTAGGCACTAAATCATAGATTATAGTCCCTGGAGCAATGGTGATATCATGGTAATAGTGCTTGAACTATTAGTCAATTAGTGATGAAAAACTTATTGGGCAAAAAGTTAAGGGAAGTACGAGAGGCAAGAGGGTTATCTCAAAGGCAACTTGCCGAAAGCGTCAAGATTAGTCCCTCTTACTTATGCAAAATAGAGAGGGGATGCACCTATTACCCACCAAGCCAAGAGATAATAATAAAACTTGAGAGCATACTTAAGACAGGTAAGCATGAGCTGCTAAACCTTGGTGGCAGGATAGATAGAGAGACTTGGGATGATTATATATTTCTTGTTAAAAAGTACCCAGAGATGACACAACTGATTAACAAAATGGCTAATGACCCTAAATTTGCTGAAGAAATCATCGCCCAGGTAAGCATGGAACATTTGTTATAGCCATCTATTAATTAATGGCTACCGCCGTTTGTTGCGGTGTGTACTTATTTAACTATGAAGAGAATTTTATTCACTGGACCAAGAAAGCTACTGGTAGACCAAAGGGAGAAGGTATTGCAAGTCGCTCATCAGTACCTCCCTGAAAATCTAGGTGAGAACTGTATGTGGGTAGTAGGCGACGCGCCTGGAGTATTGACTTAATCAAAGAATGACGATATAATACGTTAAAAAGCATACTTTTATACAGGCAGCGCTCACGCGTACATGAAATCCATTAGAACCAAGCTCAAATTAAATAATAAGCAGAAAACTCTGATGGCTCAACACGCAGGTTATAGCAGATGGTGCTATAATTGGGGTTTAAGCTTGTGGATAAGAGCCTATAAAGATGGTTATAAACCCAATGTCCGTAAACTCAGAGAGGTTTTTACTAACCAGACTAAACCGCAACATCCTTGGATGAAGAACTTGTCATCTAAAGTTTATCAATATGCTTTCATCAACTTGGGTGAAGCATTTAAAAGATTCTTTTCCTTCGGAATGCTTCGCAAACAAGGATTGGGTAAACACCCAAGGTTTAAGAAGAAAGGCAAACAGGATTCTTTTACAATTGATAATTCTGGAAAGCCAATAGAACTTAATGGTTGGTGCCATAAATTACCTTTTATTGGTATTGTCAAAACTTATGAGCCAATTGAGGCAACAACTAAAAAAATAACTATTAGTAGACAGGCAGGTGATTGGTATCTCAGTTGTAGCTATGAATTTAATGGCATAACTACGCCCAAAAAAACTGATGTAGTAGGTGTAGATTTAGGTGTGAAAACCTTAGCTACATTAAGTGATGGAAAAGTATTTAAAAGTGTAAAATCGTATCAGAGATTTGAAGCTAAGTTATCTCGGCTGCAATACCTACATCGTCATAAAAAGGTTGGCTCTGCTAACTGGAAAAGAGCGCAACTAAAGATAGCGAGGCTCCATAGACGAGTGGCCTCTATCCGCAAAGATGCACTTCATAAATTGACAACATATCTAGCTAAAAACCACAGCGTTGTTGCTCAAGCGAAGATTTGAATGTTCGCGGTATGTTAGCTAATCATAAGCTGGCTAAATCAGATAGCAGATAGTGATTTTATGAGTTTAGAAGACAGCTTGGATATAAGTGCGAATGGTACGGTTCAGAGTTAGTAGTAATTGACAGGTTTTTTCCATCATCAAAAACTTGCTCACACTGCGGGCACGTTCAAGATATGCCATTAAATGTAAGAACTTATGAGTGCCCCGATTGTGGGTTGTCAATAGATAGAGATTTAAACGCCAGTATAAATTTAAGAAATGCGGTCGGCTTGACCGTGGATGCCTGTGGACGGAGTGCTGCCGACAGTTCCGGTGGAAGCAGGAAGTAAACATTAAAATGTCGTTATATGACGTTTTATATCTGTTTTATGAAGCAGTAGAAGTAATAATTTATCCATTCTACGAAAAATCGACACTACCCCAATGGTTGGAGTACAAGCAACTTAGCTTATTCTAAACACTAAATAACTAATTTCAACCTCAGTGGTTGAGAGTGCTTTGACATACTCCCGACGTTGCCCTTACGGGACAACGCGGGATTCTTCAGTCTGGGAAACCCTGACCGCTGCGATCGACAGAGGTGATGTCCTCCCCCTGTGTTGA
>JASJEA010000079.1 GCA_030064935.1 Crocosphaera sp.
TATTTAGTTCGATTTTTGCCTGTTGCCTTTGGGGCAGTGGAATCCAGTTTAGGAAAAATAAAACCTAGTTTAGATGATGCAGCTAGAAGTTTAGGATCAACCCCAGGTAAAATTTTAATTAGGGTTCATACTCCTTTAATGACTGGGGGAATGCTAACCGCAATTATGTTGGTTTTTGTCGATGTAATGAAAGAATTACCCGCTACTTTAGTCATTCGTCCCTTTAACTTTGATACCTTAGCCATTAGGGTGTATCAATATGCTTCTGATGAGCGTTTACCCGAAGCAGCAGCCCCCGCTTTAGCCATTGTTTTAGTGGGGATGATTCCTGTGATTTTTCTCAGTTGGCAAATTGCAAGATCAAAACATAATTAGAAAGGCAAAAAAATTTTAATCGGGAAGCCCCAACTATGATCTTTGATTGAGTTGGGGAATATGGTACCATCACTCATAATCTAAAATAACCTGTACCCATTTTGGAGGACGAGGAATCGGACTACCTAGTTTATCTAACACCAATAAAGCCACTAAATGGACAGCAAATAAATAGATAACACTATTAATAAAAATCAGTAAAACAGCTAAACCTTGAATAAATACAAAACTCGGTTGCGCTAGAATTCCTAATCTTAAAAATAGCCATTCTGCCAAACCTGTCATTTGATTAATCACGTACTGCCACAAATCTTCCCCTAACAAGATGGAGAATAACCAGAAACGAAAAAAGAAACCAAACGTTCCCAATAAAGCCCCTGTTATCAAAGAAAACTCCCAAGCAACACCTCTACGCCAAAAAGCTCCCAGTTGAACCCCCATAACCCCATAGGGAATGAGAAAGACAATACTACGAGTCGGTCCCATTAATACAGTTAATAATAACCCTGAAACTAATGCCCCCATCCACGCCGAACGATTTCCCCAACGTAGATAGAGTAAAGCAATGGGAATGGGAAAAAATAACCTTAATAGGGGACCCAAGGGAAAATAATAGTTAATCAACCAAATTAAACTCCCAGCACTTGCCAAAAAAGCTGTTTCTACCATCGCCAGGGTTTGACGAATTTTAGCCGACTTCGGGTTTAAAGGAGAAGGGGTTATGGGCTGCGGAGTCGGTTTAGGAGTATTAATTAAATCATCTCCCTGATCTACCCAGTTAGAATCATCCATAGGTTACGAAATAATTTGTTCTAAAGCATCTAAGGAAAAAATACAAAGAATATCATCCTCCCGTTTAATTAAATCTTTTTTTTCCAATTTCGTCAGGGAGCGTGTCACCGTTTCTCTAGCCAGCCCACTAATACTGCTTAACTCTCGATGAGGTAGGTTAGGGATCTCTACTCCTTGCTCTGTTTTTTTCCCTTGTCCTTCTGCTAAAAACAACAAGGTATCTGCCACTCGTGAGAGACTATCGGCTTCTCTTAAGCGTAATCTTCGGTTAAGTTGACGCAGACGTTTCGCCATCACTTGAGCCAAACGAATACCAGCAATAGGATTACTATAGAGTAGGTTAACAAAATCTTGTGCAGGAATGCTACTGATGGTTGTTGGAGTTAAAGTGATGGCATCTGTCGAACGAGGAACTTCTTCCAAGGCGGCCATTTCTCCAATGACTTCCCCTTTACCGACAATATTAAGGGTCACTTCTTTCCCATCTACATTGTGGGTACGAATTTTGACCCATCCATCGAGAATGAAGTAAACTGATCCTCCCCAGTCATTTTCGAGAAGAATCACACGATTAGCAGGATGGCTACGGACTACAGCATGAGTCATGACCGATTCAAGACTATCTGGTGATAAATCGTGAAAGAAAGGGGCCGCTTCTAAGGTTTTTTGGAGGTCAGGAGATTGGTTGTTATACTTTTTGATGTCTTCCATAAGCTTCATAAGCAGATTAGAAATTGATCTGCTATGCTTACCTTATCAAAAATCATTAGCTTATTTTTTAAAGTTTATATAACTGACATCTTGCACCTTAAATTTATCGCCATCCTGGCATTGGTGAAGCAATATTAAGCTATATAGCCCACCTAGCGAAAATCAGAGATGCCAGTAGATTGGAATGGAGTGTTTTAGGTTGAAACCCACATTCCGCACTTCAAAATGTAGTATTAAAGAAATATCAACAAAGATGCTTGTATTGTCAAAATAAAATAGTAGTTGAGAGAAATATTACCATATTTTTTAGGATTGATGGCTGATTTTAATTAATCATCAAAACCCAGAATACACAACATATCTTGGATTAAATTGTTTCCTATGTACATGGGGTACGGATGGTTAATATTACCTTTGCTATATGCAGAGGTAATATTAACCCACATTCCGCACTTTTATTAAGTGATATGAAAAAGAGGAGATTAAGTTACTGATTAAAGACTTCCCATGAACAGAAAATGAAGAGGAATCTAGATGGGAAAAGTTAGTTGAAAGTTGATAGTTTTGAATAACAGATAAAGCAATCATTAGAAAAATTGAAGAAAAACTGCCGCTTTCCAGCTTGAATTCAATTCAAGCTGGAAAGCGGCAGTGCATTCCGCACCTTTTTCATAAAGTTTGTCCATTACTCTACCAATCTTATCATCGTTCAAATATTCAGCTTTTATCCCCTGTCCTAATAAATGTTCAGTAGCTTTATCTTCAAAAAACTTAGGGAATAAATATAAGCGAAACAATATTGTGGATAAAAGGGTTCAAATTGATGGTTTGAGGGAAACCCAACCGCCAACGCAATAATCCGATAACACCTACTCCCCTGCGCTCCAAAAATTTAAGATCAACATTGCAATTGATACAATTCCTCTCAATTACCTGCGATACAATTGGAGTAGGATTGCCGATTGTCAATCTTTATTCCGCCGTTACTGCCGTAGGGCAAGATTATTGAACGCAAGGGAAAAGTTACCTTATGCTCCAATCGAATCTACATCTCGTAAACTCCCATGTAGATACCCATCAGGTTTCTGATCAGCGCTACAGTCCCCAGTCTCATCACCTCAGTAAACCCCAATTATCCTTAGAACAAGTCAACCAAAGCTTAGAAAAAGCTAATGCTCAACAGGTTGTGGAATGGGCAGCAGAGACCTTCGGAGATGGGTTGGTTATGAGTACCAGTTTTGGGATTCAAGCTGCTGTGATGCTGCATTTGGTGACCCAAGTGGTGCCTGATGTTCGGGTTATTTGGATCGATACGGGTTATCTGCCGGCTGAAACCTATCGTTTTGCAGATGAACTAAGCGATCGCCTTAAACTTAATTTGAAAGTATATCAGTCTCATCTAACGCCGGCACGGATGGAAGCATTATATGGCAAACTCTGGAATGAGCATGACGTTGATGCGCTAAACCGTTATGACTTTATTCGCAAGGTAGAACCAATGCAACGGGCTTTAAAAGAACTTCAGGCTACAGCTTGGTTAGCAGGGTTACGTCGTCAACAAACGGAACACCGTCAAGCGTTGGATAAAGTGGAGTCACAAGGGGAACATTACAAAGTTTACCCCATTTTAACTTGGAATTCTCGCGACATCTATCATTATTTAACGGCACATGATCTACCTTATCATCCCTATTTTGATAAAGGCTATGTTACAGTGGGGGACTGGCATTCGAGTCGTCCTATGACGGCTGGGGATGACAGTGAAAGGGATAGTCGTTTTCATGGCCTTAAACAAGAATGTGGTTTACATTTACCCCTGTCTCCCGAAGCGGCAGAAAGCTTGGATTCAAGTACCTTATGAATAGTCTGCTTCATGAAACCTAGACAAACCTAGACAGGCTTGATGTTCAATTCCTGCTTCAACCAAGGGAGACGGCTCCTTCAAGTCCACAGGCGTTCACCCTTCTACTTCGCTCTGGGTTTACCGATAAGCCATCGGCATTGCTTGTCCAATTTTCGAGATTAATTGACGCATTTAAGTCCCTATCCATCACTTGACCACAATTTTGACAATGATATACCCTTTCACATAAGGGCATATCTTGTATATTTCCACACACGGAACAAGTTTTTGAACTGGGGAACCACCTATCTACTATGGTTAACAAAAAACCGAAACATTCTTGTTTATAACTCAACAATTCTCGAAAACGATATAATCCTAAATTAGATAAGGCATCGGATAACTTATGATTAGCCATCATGCCTTTTATGTTTAAATCCTCTACGAGAATATGTTGATAAGTTTTAGCTAATAATGTAGTGGTTTTTTGCAGAAAATCTTCTCGAATGTTGGTTATTCTTTTATGCTTCTTTCTTAGTTTCTGGTAATATTTAACTGCATTTTTAGATGCAGATATTCCAGAACGACGGTTGCCTAGCACCTTATTCCTGTTTCTCCATTGTATCTTTCCTAGCTTGGTTTTCGCTTTTTTTATGGAAGATGGAGATTCAAAGGTTTTTCCGTCACTAAGAGTAGCAAAAGTTTTTATTCCTAAATCAATTCCTACTTTCTTATAGCTGTGTTTCATCTCAGGTATATAAGATGCTGAAACGGCAAAACTTACATACCATTTCCCTGCTTCTCTCGATATAGTAAAGGTTTGAGAAACACAGTTATAAGGGATGCTTTCTTTTAATCTGAAAGTTCCCAAGGTAGGAATTTTTATCTTTTTTCCCTCCTGCACTAATACCTTCCCATGAGAACTATCTACTGTAAAACTACAGTTATGTTTCTTCTTTTTGAAACGAGGTAATTCTGCTTTTATTTTGGTATCTCGACCGCGTGAAAATGCTTTTTTCAAGTCTCTAAAAGCATTCTGATAGATGCGAGATGAATATTTATTTGTCCATAAATATTCTCTCTGCTTTTTAGTAATGTTTGTAAAGACTTTCTTTATAGCATCTAACCGTTTTGAGTCACTGCCAGAAATTTCGGGAATGTCCCAGGTGGTATGAAGTAAAGATAATCCATGATTGTACACAAAACGAGAGAAACCAGCACAGCCAGCAAAAAAGCTCTTCTCTTGATTATTTAGCTTTAATTCCCTTTTTATTGCGTACATAGATGACCATTGTTTCTCCTATGTTCTATTCTATCTGCATCTATGGTCTAATGAACTGGCAAATTTCCCGGTGCAGAGGAAATATCCTGGACATTATGTACAGGTATGTCTAGGATTGTACAGGTTTTTGTCTTCTAGAAGAAACTCACCTGTCTTTAAATTTGCCATCGCCGTATGACTAAAACAACCTCGTAGGCAGACACAGGAATCCCAATTTACCTTCTGATTATTAATAATAACACAAAAAAGTAGTATGGTTTGTCAAGCCTATTCCCTCGTCGCTTATTGATAAAAATTCTTACTCTTTTTTTATCACAGTGAACATTTTGAGACAGTTTTGTATAAAATGTTACTGTTTTTAGCCAAATAATGTACTTCAAAAATACAAATATAATTCATTATTTTAAATAAGTAAAAATTATTTAATTCTGCAAAAAGATTCTCATAAACAGTTTCTTCAGGAAGACGGCAGATGTAGAATAGAAACAATATAGCACTACGTATTATGGTTAGGACGTTTATGAAATTGCAAAACCTTGTAGGGTGGGCAATGCCCACCTTACCATAAGGCCCTTAGTAAATCTTAAGAGAATTGTAGGGTGTATTAGCGTAGCGTAATACACCAATAAACCTGATTTTGGTGCGTTACGGCAGAAAAAAGTATAATAATTACCAAAAAAATTATAGTTTGCTAGAGCGCATCCTACTTAATTAATAGTATCTTATCTTAAAGCCGTTTTAACTCACGCTCAATATGACAAAGAAGGTTGGAAAAATGACCCTTATTTTAAATGCTAAATCTTATGGACAATTACTAGCTAAATATCAACCGAAAGTTATTACAACCGACGATGAAAATGAACAAGCAATTGCTTTGGCAAACGAGTTAGAATATAAAGTAAACCGTACAATTGAAGAAGAGACACTTCTAGAATTATTAATTGTCTTAATCGAAAGATTTGAAGAACAAAATTATCCCATTCCTCAAAGTACACCTAATAGTATGTTAAAGCACTTGATGGAATGTAATAACTATAAACCTGAAGATTTGATAGAAGTTATTGGTTCAAGACAAAAGGTATTAGAATTAATGGAAGGAAAAGACAGTTTCAGTCAATTACAATCACAAAAACTAGCAGATTTTTTTTATGTTGATGTCGATTGTTTTATTAATTAAATGATATACTTTCTATAAGTGTCCTTGATTTTGTATATACAAAAAGGTATATTCAAAGTATGGAATTTGAGTGGGATGAACAAAAAAATCAAACCAACATAATTAAGCATGGTATTTCGTTTCAAGAAGCTTTAGAGATATTCAACGACCCAAATCTACTAACTTATACAGATGATCGCTTTAACTATGAAGAAACAAGGGAACTATCAATCGGTCAACTATTGCTGCCTAAGCAACCAGTTATTGTGGTTTTAGTCGTCCATACAGACAGAAACGAAGTAACCAGAATCATATCTGCACGACGAGCAAGTAGAAAGGAGAGAAAACTCTATGAGCAACAATCAATTTAGTCTTGATATGTCACCCGAAGAAAGACATAGTAAGTTAGTCAATATGTCAGATGAGGACATAGACTATTCGGATATTCCTGAGCTTGATGAAGAATTTTTTAAGAATGCCAAGTTAGTAAAACGACAACCAGCAACAGAAGCTATATCAATACGAGTTGATACCGAGACTCTAGAATGGTTTCGCAATACCGCCAAAAACAACCCTAAAATAAGAGGTTATCAAACCTTAATTAATGATGTACTACGAACCTATGTAGCCCACCAAGTAAGTAAGACTAAAACCTCACACTAATTATCAAAGAGAGATCGCTCCTTAATGTTGTTAGAAGATGAAATACTTTCTTTGAATCAGCGATCGCTTATTTATGACTCAAACTAACCTGAAATTGTACATAAGAAGCCTATTCTATACCTTTAAGTATATAAAAAAGTGAACTGGTTTGTCAAGCCTCCAACTTGAGCGATCGGTAATTCTGCATTTTGGAGAAGTTCCATCAACAGGTGATTAGGGCAGTATTTTTGAATTTATTTTCAAACCTTAATAAAAATTTAATAATCTTAATATAGAATCGTTCGTGTCTGAAAAATAAGGAATTTCTAGGTAAAAATACTTAAATCTGTCTAATTAAATCAGACATTTACCAATAAACACTTAAAAAATACAAAAAATCATGGCTGTTATTTTTGGAGATCCTTTCGACAATTTTGGTTTAGTTGATAATTTTTTTGAACAAGACTTCATTATTGCCGGTGCAGGGAATGATGTGATCTTCTTAGTTGATGATGGATTAGTGGATGCAGTCCTAGCCCAAGAAGATGATGACACTATTTTTGTCTTAGACAAAACTGGGGACAACCTAATTGATGGAGGAACAGAAGTCACTCATGACACAGTTGACTATAGTTTTCTTAACGAATCAATCACTCTTAAAGCCAGAGGAATATTAGAAAAAGCCAGTGGAGGACAGGATACCTTAGTTGATATTGAGTCCATAGTTGGTGATGTAGGCTTCGGAATCGTCAATACAATTGATGGCTCAGGCCCAGGCTCAGCTTCATTGAACGTTAATTTAGGAGCGAATAGCCTGATCGTTAATGGAACAGGTGCGCCCTCTCCTCTCTCTTTCAAAGTCTTTAATTTTGATAACGTTCGCGGGACACATAACAACGACACTATTGTAGGTAACAGTAACGATAATGTCTTTTATGCCAGTAAAGGGCATGATACTTATGATGGTGGAGCAGCAGGAGTTGATACTGTTGACTATAGTGATATCGGTCAACAGATTACCCTCAAATCTCGGGGAATTGTTGATAAGGGAACTGCAGGGATAGACCAACTTTTAGGAAATCCTAACCCTTTCACTCCCAGTATTGATAGGATTATCGGTGCAACTGGTCAACGTAATCTTATTGATGGCCGTGAGGCCGGTCCTAGTCCAACAGCATTCAATGTCGATCTTGCAAAGGAAACCTTATCTGTTTCAGGGTTTGGTACGTTTCAGGTAGTCGATTTCGTCGATGTCATTGGTACCGCTAATGCTGACACAATCGAGGGGGATGATACCACTGGGTTAAGCAACATTCTCTTTGGTCAACAGGGTAATGACTTCATCCGAGGGGTTGATGATCATAGCATCGCACCTGGTCAAAATGAGATCGATGTGCTTGTTGGTGGTTCTGGAATAGATACTTTTGAAGTTGGACAATTCTTCCTTCAAGACTACTACTTATCCAACAGTACCCTTGCTAATCCCTTCGGTAATGATGATTTTGCCTTTATTTTCGACTTTACTCTAGGGACTGACCAACTTGGTATAAGCTTCACTAACCCCTATGTGTTCAACTTTTTCGGTTTCGGGGTTGATATTTATGCCGATACAGGATTCTTGTCTTCAGGTTTGGATAGTCAAGACGATTTGATTACCCGAATTTTCTTTAATTCTCCTGTGGATCTAGCCGTTCCCCCTTCATCACCGAAGTTGGCTCCTGCTCCTTTACAAGCATCAACCTTAGTAGCTGAAACTGATGAATTAACCAATATTACACGGGAATCCGCCGAGTTTACTACAGCAGCCTTGGTTCCTGATGATATCACTAATGTTGAACGGGAATTAAGGGCAATTTTGCCTCAAGAGGAGACAAAATTCACCACTGTCGATGAAGTTCTTGAGATTGTTACAGAAGTCAATGCTAAACTAGACGAGCTTACTCGTAAAAATGAATTTGGCTCCATCTTTACCGAAAAGGATTTGCCTAATGACCTTGCTAGTCTTTTTGGTCCTGTAGAAATTGTTCCTATCGAGCCAGATATTTTGATCGCTTAATTTAACTTTGAACAGGAAATAGTCTGAGGGAACTTGTCGAAAGCAAAAAAGCTTCCTTCAGACTTTTTTTGCGAATTCAATGCTTAATAAGTCCAGTACAACCTGAGACTCCTTATAATATAAGTAAGGCTGTTACAAAACTTTACGGGTTAGGCATATGCCACGGATAGTAGTTATTACTGGGTTTGAATCATTTAATCTTGACTTGTATCGACAAGCTGCACAGTTAGCGCAGTCACGCTGTCAGGAGTTGGATATACAGATATTTAGCGATCGCTCTCTGTCGCAAGAAGCAGAGATAATTGAAAATGCCCTCAAGGATGCGGATGTCTTTTTTGCTAGTTTAGTTTTTGATTATGACCAAGTGATTTGGTTAAGAGAGAGAGTACAAAATATTCCTATTAGGTTAGTTTTTGAGTCAGCTTTAGAGTTAATGAGTTTGACACGCTTAGGAAAATTTGTAATTGGGGACAAACCCAAAGGAATGCCTAAACCGATCAAATTTATTTTAAGTAAATTTTCGAGTGGAAAGGAAGAAGATAAACTAGCAGGTTATTTAAGCTTCTTGAAAACAGGTCCAAAATTATTGAAGTTTATTCCAGCCAAAAAAGTACAAGACTTACGTAACTGGTTAATCATCTATGGATATTGGAATGCAGGAGGAACAGAAAACTTTGCTGCTATGTGTTGGACAATAGCAGAGAAATATTTAGGCTTAGAAGTGGGAGAAATTCCCGAACCCATTGAAACTCCTAACATGGGTTTACTACATCCTGATTATGATGGTTACTTTACCTCTCCCCGTGACTATATAAACTGGTATCAAAAACAAAAATCTCTAGATAATCCTCTAGTTGCCATTCTTTTATACCGTAAGCACGTTATTACCAAACAGCCTTATATTCCCCAGTTAATTCATTCCTTTGAACAACAAGGGTTAACACCTGTACCCATTTTTATCAATGGAGTTGAAGGTCATGTAATTGTTAGAGACTGGCTGACTACTACTTATGAAACCCAACAACGTAACCTAGGTAATATAGAAATCCGTTCTTTAGCAAAAGATGCCATTGAAGTAGATTCAATTGTCTCTACCATCGGTTTTCCTTTAGTGGGTGGTCCTGCGGGTTCGATGGAAGCAGGGCGACAAGTTGAGGTAGCAAAGCGTATTTTAACCGCTAAGAATATTCCTTATATTGTTGCTGCACCTTTACTAATTCAAGATATTTATTCTTGGACAAGACAAGGAATAGGCGGTTTACAAAGTGTAGTTTTATATGCGCTTCCTGAGTTAGATGGGGCTATTGATACTGTTCCCTTGGGAGGATTAGTTGGCAATGATATTTATATTATCCCTGAACGAGTTCAAAGATTAACAGGAAGATTAAAAAATTGGATTAATTTACGTAAAACAGAAACAAAAGATCGTAAACTAGCGATTATTTTATATGGGTTTCCCCCTGGATATGGCGCAACAGGAACTGCTGCATTATTAAATGTACCCCGTAGCTTACTAAAATTATTACAAGAATTAGAAAAACAGGGTTATGATGTGGGTGAATTACCAGAAGATGGAGAGATGATAATCAGTCAGGTGAAAGAAGCAGATGAAGCTATTATTACTACTAATAACAATAACAATGGCCAAACAACCGTTAATGTAAGAAAGTTAGAAGAATGGTTAGGCTATTTATTAACAAATCGTATTGAAAAGCAGTGGAAGTCGTTAACAGAAACAGGAATTAAGACTTATGGCGATGAATATCAAATCGGAGGTATTCAACTAGGTAATGTCTGGATAGGAGTACAACCTCCTTTGGGTATTTCTGGTGATCCCATGCGGTTAATGTTTGAAAAAGATTTAACCCCCCATCCTCAATATGCAGCCTTTTATAAGTGGTTACAAAACGAATTTTCTGCCGATGCTGTTATTCATTTTGGTATGCACGGAACTGTTGAATGGTTGCCTGGTTCACCATTAGGAAATACAGGCTATTCTTGGTCCGATATTCTGTTAGGAGATATACCAAATTTATACATCTATGCTGCTAATAATCCCTCAGAGTCTATCTTAGCTAAACGTCGAGGTTATGGGGTCTTAATTTCTCATAATGTACCACCCTATGGGCGAGCAGGGTTATATAAAGAATTGATAGCACTGCGAGAATTAATTGCCGAATATAGAGAAGATACCCATAAAAATGAGATTCTGAGAGAGGGTATCATCCAGAAGATTGTTGACTCTGGTTTAGCTGCTGATTGTAAGTTTGAAGAAGGCAGAAAATTAGGTATTGATTTTACCTTAGAAAATGCAAAATTGTTTAGTAAACACGCTTTAAATGATTATTTTGTCAAGGTTTATGAATACTTACAAATAGTAGAACAAAGGTTATTCTCTTCTGGTTTACATACCCTGGGTGAAATTCCCAATCAAGAACAATTAGACTCTTATCTAGAAGCTTATTTTGGAGAGAATTTAAGCGAAAAAGAAAGAAAAGCAATTACATCTGAATCGCCAGAATTACAATATGTATTAGAATCAGCCAATGGACGAAGTGAGACATTCAAAGAGGCAATTTATATCAGAGACTTACTCAAACAGACTCCAGAAGAATTAAGCAATTTATTACGAGGATTAAATGGAGAATATATTCCTCCTGCCCCTGGTGGTGATTTACTCAGAGATGGCACAGGAGTATTACCTACAGGACGAAATATACACGCCTTAGATCCTTATAGAATGCCCTCTCCTGCTGCTTATGAACGAGGGAGAGAAATTGCCAAGAAAACTATACAACAACATCTAGAAGAACAAGGTAATTATCCCGAAACCATTGCCGTTTTATTGTGGGGTTTAGACGCAATTAAGACTAAGGGTGAATCTTTAGGTATTTTATTAGAATTAGTAGGTGCAGAACCAATAAAAGAAGGTACTGGACGTATTGTAAGATATGAGTTGAAACCCTTAGAACAATTAGAGCATCCGAGAATTGATGTCTTAGCCAACTTATCAGGAATTTTCCGTGATACCTTTGTCAATATTATTGAACTATTAGATGACTTATTTCAGCGTGCAGCAGAAGCAGAAGAAGAGGCCGAAAAGAACTTTATTCGTAAACATTATTTACAGTTAAAAGAGCAAGGAGTTGAAAACGCTTCAGCACGACTTTTCTCTAACCCTGCTGGTGATTTCGGTTCCTTAGTTAACGATCAAGTAGTCGATGGAAACTGGGAGTCTGGGGACGAATTAGCCAATACTTGGGAAAAAAGAAATGTCTTTAGTTATGGACGCAAAGATAAGGGACAAGCAAGACCAGAAATTTTAAATCAACTCCTAAAAACCAGTGAAAGAATTGTCCAAGAAATCGACTCAGTAGAATATGGTTTAACCGATATTCAAGAATATTATGGTAATACAGGGGGATTAAAATTAGCGGCAGAAAAACAAAGCGGGAAAAAAGTAACTGCAAGTTTTGTGGAAAGTTTTTCTAATGATACCAACCCTCGAAAACTAGAAGACTTATTACGCTTAGAATACCGTACAAAATTACTAAATCCGAAATGGGCCGAAGCAATGGTTAACCAGGGCTCCGGGGGTGCTTATGAAGTCTCCCAAAGGATGACAGCGTTGATAGGATGGGGAGGTACAGCCGATTTTCAAGATAATTGGGTGTATGATCAAGCTGCACAAACCTACGCTTTAGATCCAGAAATGGCGGAAAAATTACGCAAAGCTAACCCTGAAGCATTTCGTAATATTGTCGGGAGAATGATCGAAGCAAATGGAAGAGGTTTCTGGGATGCTGATGAGGAAACCTTAGAAAAATTGCGTAATTTATATGATTTAACGGAGGAGGAATTAGAAGGAGTAACTAATTAACTAATTTTTCATCATATATTGCTGAAAATGTATATTTTAGCCGTCTAAGCCACTCTAGGCCTTAAAAAATATTAAAATGTCAACATCTTAAGTAATTGAACTACTATAGTAAATCATAATTACGCTAGAGTTAATGTATGAATACTGGGTTAAAACCACAAACAACGATTAACGATCGCTTTGTGATCCTCCGTCAACTCGATCAGGGGCAGTTAGGAAGAACGTATCTAGCTGAAGATCGACATCGTTTTAACGACCCTTGTATTCTCCAAGAATTTGCCCCAGATGTCCATGATACTCAAGCATTACAGAAAACAGAAGAACTCTTTCAACGCAAGGCACAAGTTCTCTACACTTTAGATCATCCTCAAATTCCCCGTTTTCGAGAGTTATTCTCTTCTCAACAAGAGGGCAAAAACACTTTGTTTTTAGTCCAAGACTATGTAACCGGTTTTACTTACCGTCAACTCTTGCAACAACGGTTGACTCAAGGAGAAGTGTTCACAGAAACCGAGGTAACTCAATTTTTATTAGATAGTTTACCCATTCTCGCTTATCTCCATGAAAAAGGGATCATCCACCGTGATCTTACCCCTGATAACATAATTCGTCGTGACGATGATCAATTGCCTGTTTTCATCGATTTTGGTAGCGTTAAACAATTATCTCTTGTCGCTAACACCTACTTTAAACAACCCCAGCTATTAACCACGAAAATTGTCCAAATTGGCCAACCTGGGTATGCACCCCAGGAACAGATTCGGCAAGGAATCGTCAGTGCCAATAGTGACTTATATGGATTAGCTGCGACGGCTTCTGTTTTGCTGACGGGGAAAGAACCTCAACGGTTACAAGATAAAGAGACTTTAACCTGGAATTTTCCCGCAGAAATGAACCTTAGTTCAAATCTAACCCATATTTTAGGGAAAATGTTAGCTAAAAATCCCAGCGATCGCTATCCCTCAGCCTCGGAAGTCATCAACGCACTCAGTAAAATCGCTCCTCAGCCTATCACACCTGCAACCCTTGTGGTTAAGTCTGCTACAATTCTTAAAACTTCTCATAAAAAAGAGAAGGTTTCTTTCAAGCAAACAATAGATAGGAATATGACATCAACCACCAGCAAAAATAATCCCATTCTTGGTTGTTTAGGTAAATTATTATTAGTCTTGATGTTGATTTTAGCATCAGGAACAATGGGTTGGTGGGTAGGAAAAGTATGGATTTCTCAAATAACCAACGCCAAGAATAATAGTGAACCTGAAGCAACCTTTAGTGATGAAAAACCTAGCCCCAAAATTAGCGATCAAGAGTTAGAAAGAAAAACAGAAATACGTAGCCGCCGCCGTCGCCTGGGGATTGAGCATAGTTGGTTTATTGGCACAGTGGATGAATTATTTTGGGATAAGTACCCATCTCAAAAAGACAAATTTTTAAGTTATGAAAAAGATGACGCAACTTGGCGAAAAAGATGGGATGAAATGGCAATGAATCTCTTAGATTCCTTAGAAACTATTAGTACAGAGGGAGTTGAAAATATTGGCAGTTATTCGCAAAGTCAAAGACGTATTTGGAAACAACAGGTTAATCGTTTATACTTAAGTAGTCGGGCGTTATATGATTTAGTAGATGGGCGTTTTTTGGCTATATTCCCTGAACAAGAAAACCAAGATTTTATTGATAAGCCTATTGGGCAGGTTTGGAATGCTATGATACTAGATACCTTAACAGAATTACAGTCTGGTGAAAGGTATGAAAAAATAGGCACAAATCTTCACGAAGAAGGCATTATTGAAAGTAGAGAAAGACTACAACCAGGCAGAGGAAAAGCTTATGTTGCTAACTTAAAAGCCAACGAAACTATAAGAGTAAAACTGGAAGGCGATCGCAATTTACTCTTATCCATTTATTCCCCCACAGGTAATAATAACATACTTGAAGATTCGTCTAGGCATCAATGGTCAGGAGAATTAAGGGAAAGCGGTTATTATGAGTTTACCATTGTTTCTAAATCCAATAAACCAGTTGATTATAAGTTGACCATTACTATGCTCAAGTAATCTATGAATAATAATCTAGCTTTCAAACAATTTCAGACAATAGTCAATCAAGATAAATGTAGTAATCATGAGGCTATAAAATTAGGATTATCTATTCTAGAAACAGGTGACTTTCAACAACGCTGGGATGTTACTAAGTTATTGCCAAAATTAGGAGAAGATATCATTGAGCCCCTAATAAAGGTGTTAGAAAACAAAAACTTTGATGTAGAATATCGTTGGTTTATTGCTCGTATTTTAGGACAATTTAAAAGCGAAAAAGTTGTCATTACTTTTATAAAAGTATTGGAATTTGAAGATGAAGACGAAGAGATATTATCAATGGTAGCAGAAGGCTTAGGCAATATGGGAATTGCTGCTATTAGGAGTTTAGAAAACTTACTAAAAACCAACAATTCATCTAAGTTATTGGCAGTTAAAGCATTAGGTAAAATTCGTCATTCAGAAATCATTTACTCCCTCTTAGAGGTTGTGAATGATTCCGAGCCAGAAATTCGTACTATTGCTATTGAATGTTTAGGAAATTTTCATAAAAAAGAATTAGTTGCTGTTTTTTTAAAAGCTTTAAAAGATCCTGTCTCTAAGGTGCGCAAAGAAGCAATTATTGCTTTAGCCAGACAGTCAGAATTGGCCCAAGAATTTAACTTTGTTAATCAATTAAGTCCCTTACTTTATGATATTAATTTAGAGGTTGCACAAGAGACTGCCTTAGCTTTAGGAAAAATAAATACAGTAGAATCTATACAACAATTATCAATAGCGTTGCAGAAAAAAACAACTCCAAAAATACTCAAAAAAGCAATTGTCAAAGCATTAAGTTGGACTGAAAATACTCAAGCATTAAATCATTTAAAAACCATGCTGTGGCAAGAAGACTTAGAATTATCTAAATTAATTATTGTCTTATTAGGAACGCAAAAAAATCAACAAACAAAAATAAGAGCAACTCAAATTTTAATTGATTTTCTTTTATATCAAAATCCTACAATTAATCATACAGAAATCAAAGAAGCTATCACTGTTTCCCTAGGAGAATTAAAAGAAAAAATAGCGGTAAATTCATTAAAAAAATTAACTCAAGATCCCAGTAAATCTGTTCAATTACACGCTAT
>JASJEA010000262.1 GCA_030064935.1 Crocosphaera sp.
GTAATAAGAACACAAAATTCAAAGTCCCACTAGACAAAACTTTTTCTAGTTTAGAGCTTAAATCCTTATACCTAATCAATAAAGAGGAATCAAGTCATGGAAAACAAAAACAAAGAGCAAAAAAACAACAACGAAGATATCCTTCAAAACGGAGAAGAAATTGAGTCCTTAAATGATAATGAGGAACTAAATCTTGAAGATTTAGAAGGAATAGATGGAGGAAACGTAGTCTGTCCTAAATTACGAGCTTGTGGAAGTTACTGTAGTGGTGGTGGGAGCCAAGAACCTCTAGTTCAGTAATAAGAACACAAAATTCAAAGTCCCACTAGACAAAACTTTTTCTAGTTTAGAGCTTAAATCCTTATACCTAATCAATAAAGAGGAATCAAGTCATGGAAAACAAAAACCAAGAGCAAAAAAACAACAACGAAAACATCGTAGAAGATGTTAAAGAAATTGAATCCTTAAATGATAACGAAGAGCTAGATATTGAAAATTTAGAAGAAATATCTGCTGCTTTTTGTTTTGTTCGCACAAAAGGATTTTGTGTTATTAGGGGAAAAGAACAAGTACAATAATGAGATAATTTGATGTCTGGTTTATTGTAACAATTGAACATGAAAAAGTGTGTCAAATATTGACATACTTTTTCGGAGAGTAAACTATACTAATACAATTCAAAAAATTGAATTTATTAAACAACATAAATAAAAAAAATACTGATCGAATTCGCACTCCAACACTTCTACAAATGGAGGCGGTAGAATGTGGTGCGGCTTGTTTAGGCATTATTTTAAGTTATTATAATCGTATTGTTACTTTATCAGAACTACGACAACAATGTGGTGTTTCACGGGATGGAAGCAAAGCCTCTAATCTGGTTAAAGCTGCTCATTATTATGGTTTAACCGCCAAAGGATTCAAAAAATCCATAGAAAAACTGAAAAATTTAACCCCTCCTTATATTGTATTTTGGGAATTTAATCATTACCTAGTTATTGAAGGGTTTGGCAAAAACTGTGTTTATATTAATGATCCTAGTACAGGGCCAAGAAAAATCTCTTTTAAAGAGTTTGATCAAGGCTATACTGGGGTTGTTTTGGTGATGAAACCTGGACCCGAATTTCAACAAGGTGGTCAACGAAGGAATATTATATCTGCTTTGGTTTCCCGCCTAAAAAATTCTCGCCGCGCCCTAATTTTTTGTTTACTAACAGGATTATTTCTCACCTTTCCGCGTCTCACTGTACCCGCTTTTACCCAAATTTTTGTAGACAATATTTTAGTAGAAAACTATCAAGACTGGTTGCGTCCATTGTTACTGGGAATGATGATTGCTGCAGTTGTCCAAGGACTATTAATGCGAATGCAGCTTAGGGCATTACGAGGTCTGTTAATTAAACTTTCTGTTACCCTCTCAGGACAATTTATTTGGCATCTCTTACGTTTACCTGTGGGGTTTTATGCGCAACGTTTTTCCGGGGAAATTAGCAGTCGTATTCAACTGAATGATAAAGTTGCTCAGATACTTTCTGGTCGTTTGGCTACTACGATCATAGACACAGTAATGATGGGATTTTATGCCCTATTAATGTTCACCTATGATTGGCTATTAACAGCCATAACTATCTTATTTGCTGTCCTTAATTTTGTCGCTCTTCAGACCCTTTCCCGCAGTCGCGTTGATGCTAATATTAGCTTAGCGCAAGAATATGGTAAGGTTTCTGGTGTGGCTATTGGGGGTATTCAATCCATTGAAACCGTTAAAGCATCGGGATTAGAATCAGATTTATTTACTAAATTTGCTGGTTACTATACTAAAGCCCTTAATTCCCAACAAAAACTCAGTTTACAAACCCAAATTTTGACTGTATTGCCCACCTTATTAACCGCTTTGGCCATCGTCTCAATTCTGGTGGTTGGTGGGTTTAGGGTTATGAATGGTAGCCTCAGTATGGGGATGTTGGTTGCTTATCAATTACTAGCGACTAACTTTCTTCAACCCGTTAACAATTTAATTAATTTTGGCAGTACCCTACAAGAATTAGAAGCAGACTTAAACCGTCTCGATGATGTGCTGCAAAATCCGGTTGATCATTCTAATATTGTTTATGGTAGAACAACAGTAGAGAATAACGAAAAGCATGATCATGAGTTAGACTTTTCTCTTAACCCAGACTCATTTAGACTGCAAGGATTTATAGAACTGCGTCAGCTAACCTTTGGCTATAGTAACTTAGAAGCACCTTTAATTGAAAACTTAAATTTAACCGTTAAACCAGGACAAAGAATTGCCTTAGTTGGTAGTAGTGGTTCAGGGAAATCGACCATTGCTAAACTTATCTGTGGACTTTATCCCTTTTGGTCAGGAAATATTCTTTTTGATGGGATTTCTCGTACTCAAATTCCCCGTTCAGTCGTAGTTAATTCTTTAGCAATGGTAGAACAAGATATCTTTCTCTTTGCGGGGACTATTCGAGATAACCTGACATTATGGGACACGACTATCCCAGAAGCAGATTTAGTTAAAGCTTGTCAGGATGCTGCTATACATGAAACCATTCTCTATCAACCAGGGGGTTATGATGCGCTACTCAGTGAAGGAGGAATGAATCTCAGTGGTGGACAAAGACAACGTTTGGAAATTGCCCGCGCCTTGGTGCGAAATCCCAGTATTCTAGTATTAGATGAGGCAACCAGTGCTTTAGATGCAGAAACGGAATGGATCATCGACCGTAATCTGAGAAGACGGGGTTGTTCTTGTATTGTGGTTGCTCATCGTTTAAGTACCATCCGTGATTGTGATGAAATTATTGTTCTCCAACAAGGGAAAGTTGTCCAACGAGGGACTCATGAGGAATTACGAGAACAAGAAGGCACTTATCTAAGGTTAATTGGGGATAATTAAGATGGTTATTCGCCAGAAGTTCACCGCTAAGGTTGATAAAATTCACAGCAATCAACCCTTTCTGCTGCTAAATCCTCAAACAGTTTGGCTTGTTATCTCTGGACAAATATCCCTATTTGCGACTCAAGTTAACAATCAAAAACCCGTAGGAGAACGTCACTATCTTTTTAGTATAAATCCTGGTGAAATTCTCTGGGGTGTAGGGATTAGGGAGTGGGGAGCAGGGGCGCAGAGGAGCAGAGGAGCAGAGGAGAGTTACTCTACTATCAAAAGTGGATTTGGGATCACTCAACAATGGGGGATTTTAGCCGTAGCTATAGAGGATGTGGAACTTCAACCAATCTTGATGGAAGATTTTGGAGAACAAATTGTTAGGGGAGACCATGAAACCATCGCACTTTTTGAAGACTGGTTGCGACATTTAGGGGCCGTTTTAGCTTTTGAGCCTGCACACACAACCCCTATTCCCGAAAATACGGTACTTTCTCCCTGTTTTTTGAGAACTCCCTATTCCCTCGACATCAATCAGTCCATTCAACCTCCTCCCAAACAAATTGTCTGGGTTAAAGTTACTCAGGGCAAAATTGCTTGGAACGGGTTTTCAGATTTACCCTTGGAGCAAGACTATCCTTGGTTTCCTCTGGTAAAAGGAACCTGGTTAACGGCTCAAAATACCGCTGAAATTAATATTATCCCCACCTTTGAATATGCCAATAGGGAACAATTAAAGGCTAGTTTAGCCATTTTTCACCACTACTTCTGCTCCGCTTTGATCTTGTACCTCCAAGAGAAAAAGCAAGTAGAATTTCGACGCTTTCAAGCTAGAGAAAAGCTAAATCAGCAATTAACCGCTTCCGCTTTAGATAAACTTGTTTCAGTATTACAGCCTCAAGTAACCCCTGTTGAGACTATCGGAACACCTCTGTTAATTGCTGCAGGAGCAGTGGGTAGAGTCCAAAAAATTAAGATTGAACCTCCTGCCGCTTCAGAAGACCTGAGCTTACTTCAAGATCCTGTAGAAGAGATCGCCCGTGCCTCCCAATGTCGCATCCGTCGCGTTCAGCTAGTGGGCAATTGGTGGCAACAAGAACATGGACCAATTTTGGCTTATAAGGCTGAAAATAATTCTCCTGTGGCACTGTTACCGAATAAAGAACAAGGGAAGGGTTATATCCTCTTTGATCCAGTTCGAGAAACTCGTACAAGGGTAACAGTAACCGTTGCTCAGACCATTGGGACCACTGCCTATGTTTTTTATCGCCCCTTACCTTTAGTTATCCATAACATCGTTGAACTGTTTCAATTTGGCATTGAAGGGTATCAAAAAGATATTGTCTTTATTATCCTAATTGGGGTCATGGCCACTATTTTGGGGATGATCGTACCTTACATAACTGGGATGTTAATCGATCAAGCCATTCCCAATAGCGATCGCCTTTTATTATGGCAAATGGGACTAGCATTGTTGGCCGCAGCTTTAGGAAAATCAGCCTTTCAACTCTCCCAAGGTATTATCACCTTGCGGGTTGAAAATGCCACTGATATTAACTTACAATTAGCGGTCTGGGATCGACTCCTGAAAATAACCCCTGCTTTTTTCCGACACTACACCTCTGGAGATTGCCTTAACCGACTTTTGTCCATTGGTCAAATCCGCAGTCAACTGAGCGATGCAACTCAACGAACTTTATTAACCGGTCTTTTTTCCCTGCTTAATTTAGGACTGATGTTTATCTATAGTGTCAAACTTGCTTTGATTGCTTTAGGAATCTCGATTTTAGCCCTTATTGTTACCATTACATCTGGTCTTGTTTTAGTTCCTCAAGAACGTCAACAAGAAAAACTTGAGGGTGAAATTGATGGATTGGCTGTGCAATTGATTGGGGGTGTTGCCAAACTGCGAGTAGCTGCAGCAGAGGAACGAGCTTTTGCTGCTTGGGTGGAGAAATATAGCCAAAAAACAAAGCTCACTTTAAATATTCAAGAAATTAATGATGCTGTATCCACATTTAACGAAGCATTACCCTTAATTAGTTCCGTATTGTTATTTTGGTTTGCTATTTTGTTTATGCAAATAGCCAAAGCAAAGGATAACCCCACTGGTTTAACACCAGGGGTATTTCTGGCTTTTTATGCAGCCTTCGGTACAT
Organism: Crocosphaera sp.; assembly: GCA_030064935.1. Taxonomy (GTDB): domain Bacteria; phylum Cyanobacteriota; class Cyanobacteriia; order Cyanobacteriales; family Microcystaceae; genus Crocosphaera. The sequence goes on from JASJEA010000262.1 coordinate 5,059, forward strand.
TTATTAGCAGTGTTACCAATTTGAGTAATACGTTAACGGATATTTTAGGCATTGTTCCTTTGTGGGAGCGAGCCAAATCTATTGTTCAAGCTCCCACGGAATACGCCCCTAATCGTACTGACTCTGGTCGTTTAGTCGGTCGTGTGGTTTTAGACCATATCACCTTTCGTTATCGAAAAGATGGTTCTCTAATTCTCGATAATGTTTGCATTGAAGCCAATCCAGGGGATTTTATCGCACTCGTCGGTCCGAGTGGCAGTGGTAAATCAACCTTATTTCGCCTTTTATTGGGGTTTGAAACCCCTCAAAGTGGTACAGTTTATTACGATGGGCAAGACCTAAGCGGATTAGATTTGATTTCCGTCAGGCGACAGTTAGGAGTGGTGCTGCAAAACGGTCGGGTGCAGCAAAGTTCCATTTTTGAAAATATTGCCTGTGGAGCTTTGATTACCCTCGACGAAGCTTGGAAAGCAGCCCAAATGGCCGGTTTGGCTGAAGATATCGAACAAATGCCTATGGGAATGCACACGGTTATTAGTGAAGGAGGTAGTAATCTCTCAGGAGGACAACGACAACGATTATTAATTGCTCGTGCCTTAATTGGAAAACCCAAAATTATGCTCATGGATGAAGCGACCAGTGCTTTAGATAATCGCACCCAAGCAGTGGTCACTAGAAGTTTAGAAACCTTGAGTGTCACCCGTATTGTTATTGCTCATCGTCTGAGTACGATTCGTCAAGCAGATCGCATTTATGTTCTCGAAGCCGGTCGAGTGGTTCAAGTAGGTTCATTTGCTGAATTAATTGAGCAAGAAGGACTATTTGCGCGACTGGTTGCCCGACAATTGCAGTGACATCGGTCAACCTTTTTTTCCTCTCAATAAATCTGGCAACCACAAGAGAATTAAGATACTGAAACAGACAATTACTAAACCGATAGAATAATTAACCTTATTTTTCAACATTTGCGAATTTTGTTGCAGAAAAATATAAATATTTAGGACATCAACATTCCTGAGAGTATTGAGATTATTAAGTATATTAGCCAGGATTGAAGTTGGGAAAAACATAATACTTTGTGACGATTTTAGCTTAATATAAAAGTAGCTGTTTGCTAGATTACTGTCAATGAAAAATACTAAAAAAAATAAAATCTTTAGAGAAGAATCTTTAGAGCGTTTATCCTCTCCAGAAAGACTTGATCAATTAATGCAAATTGTTGCTCGCCGAGATTGGTTACCTTTATCAACATTAGGTGTTTTACTAATAGTAGCCATTCTTTGGAGTATTTTTGGCAAAATTCCAGTTAATGTTACCAGTAAAGGAGTTCTTACTATTCCCCGTCGCATTGTCAATATTCAATCTCCAGTGGAAGGTCAATTAAAACAACTAAATGTAAAAGCTGGAGATTGTGTTGAAAAAGAGCAAGTTATTGCTACGATAGATCCTTTTGAGATTCGCCAGAAACTTCAGCTTGAAAAAGAAAAGTTAACACAGTTACAAAGTCAGGAACAAAAAGCTGATACACTTCAGGTTCAACGAACTAATCTAGAAATTAAAGCAATTCAACAAGAACAAACCAGTAAACAACAACGTCTTGACGATGCTTTAAACTTAAGTCCTATCCTCAAAAATAGAGAAATTAAAGCAATTCAACAAGAACAAGTTAGTCTAAAAAAACAACTTTCTGATCTTCAAATTTTAACGCCAACACTTCGAGATAAAAGTTTAAAAGGTATTGAAAAACAAAAAGTTAGTCTGCAACAACAACTGAAAGATGCTCAAGAGCAATCTCCTGTCTTGCAAGAAAAAACTGAAAATCGTCGCTCTTTATCAGAAGAAGGGGCAATTTCTTCTGATAGTGTCCTAGAAGTAGAACAAGAATATAGACAAAATCTGCAAAACATTTCAAAGTTAAAAGCTGAGTTAACACAGTTAGAAACTCAGCAGGCAGAAATTGAGCAAAAATATTTAGATAACCTTGATCTTATTAGTAAATATCAAGCTAAATTAAGAGAATTAGACATCAAAGAAACTGAAACGCAACAAAAATACTTAGACAACTTAAGCACGATCTCTCAGTTGAAAGCTGAGTTACAGCAACTCGATACCCAGATTAAAATTCTAGAACAAGAAAACTTAGAAGCCTCAACAGGACGAAAAAATCAGATTCAAGAAGTCAAACACAGCATTGCCAAACTGCAAAAACAAGTTGAATTTAATCAACAAATTAAAAGTCCTTATAGTGGATGTATCATTGAACTTATTGCTAGTAATGGTTCAGTTTTTAATTCAGGTGTTACTCTAGGTTCGATTAAAATTAATGCGGGTTCAGAACAAATATCAAGTGTTGCTTATTTTGCCATCGGTGATGGCAAAAAAATTAAATCAGGAATGAAGATTTATATTACTCCCGATACAGTTCGTCGGGAACGATTTGGAGGAATTGTCGGAACAGTGAATCAAGTTTCAAGTTTTCCGATTACGAAAGAAGGAGCTACAAGTATCGTCGGTAGTCCTGAAGTTGTCGAAGAAATTATATCTAAAGTTGGCCCTGTCATAGAAGTACAAGCACACTTAAATCCTGATTCTTCTACACCGAGTGGTTATGAATGGTCGTCCTCTCAAGGGCCAGAAAATTTTAAAATAACCTCTGGAACCACTACTATTGCTCGCGTTACTATAGAAAAACAGGCTCCTATTGCACTGGTTTTACCCATTCTTCGAGAATGGAGTGGTATTTATACTTGGTAGAGTATTGTAGCGCAAATACCTAGTGCTAACTCAATTTCAAACACCAGCAATTCTCATTTTGGGAAAAATAAAGGAAGGGGCTTTAAACCCAAGTTCTCGGTAATTTTTACCGTCTTTTTCCTGGGGCGTGTCTGCAAAGTCAATTGGGGAACTGTGAAAGGCGATCGCAAGCCCACTTATTATTCAATTGAACTACCCCAACGCAAGGCGATGGGGATTCTTTACACGATAAAGTATCGTCTTGGAGCGTCCAAAAGCCCCTCTAGTACCTCCCTCTTTTCAAAGAGATTGGCTTTACTTTTACGTCCAATGTTAG
>JASJEA010000263.1 GCA_030064935.1 Crocosphaera sp.
AATATATTGAGAATCAGAAAGGGAAATAGAATACGACAGGTTAAAACCTGTCGAGTCGGGTTTCATCCCCCCTTTACAAAAAGGAGGCTCTCACCCTCCCGTCTTTTTCTGGTAGATCGCTTCTTGCTTTTCCTTGTCTGGTGCCACGCCCTTGAGGCCAAGAATGCTCCGCATTAACGCCAACATCACGAGCTACAGAACGGGCTGTGTTGACATTATTAGGAATTTTAGCTGGAAAATTAGCATACAGCGTCATGACGGTACCGTTATCATTATCTATTTGACCGTACATATAGTCTCTAGCTCTGCGGTAACTTAGAGAATTCTTAACGGCAAAGTCCTCTGCTAAACGACGTTCAAGCTCATCTCCATTGAAATCGGGAAGAATAACGCTAGTAGTGGGGGGTGTTACCTTAATCGGAGGTGATGGAAGAGGAGTATCGGTTTGGGCAAATGTAAAACGGGCTAGAACAGGATCATGATCGCTGGCGGGGTTTGACTGACGAATATTAGCATGGACAATATCAAATTCGGCATTGCCATCGAATAAAAGATTTTGGCTAACTAAAATGTGATCCAAAACTTGTAGGTTGCCTCGAAAATCGAAGGTAAAGCGGTCATCGCGAGGTAAAAAGTCCAATAGATTTTGTAAAACATCGCCTGCCAAAGTGTTTAAAGTGGGAGAGTTAGCAAAATCGTTGAGATCCCCGGCTACAACTACGTTAGAATCCGCATCGTCTTCAAGAATTTGCGCCACAAAGTTCTGAACCGCTTGACCTTGCCGCTCTCGTTTAATGTCTGCTCTTCTACCTCCTCTTTTGGAGGAAAAGTGATTGGCAATGACAAATACTTTTTCCCCATTGAAGTTGAATGCAGCAATCAAGGGTTTGCGGCTGTTTGCAAAGGCTGGATTATTGGGTTCGATGTTGCCGGGATTTAGTGTTAGAGTCGGAACAGTATCATCGCTTACTTGAACGGCTGTTGTTGCGTTACCGGGAGAACCTGGTTCGAGGGAAACTCGTTGCGGATTGAATAAAAATCCCACACGAATGTTACCACCAGGTTGACCCCCATTGGTATCATCAACTGGAGTGATATCGATGGAGCGATATGCCGGTCCTCCAGATACTTCAATGGCATCTGCTAACTTGGCATAGGTACGATCAGCAGCAGTTACTGTTGAGTTGGTTCCGCCCCTACTCCCATCATTATCTTGAATCTCTGAGAGAGCGATGATATCGGGCCCCTGAAGATTTTTGGCGATTAAATCCCCTAATCGGCTAAAACGAGAGGATGAATCAAAGGGATTAAGGTTTTTTACGTTAACAGCAGCGACTGTTAATTGATTTGAGGTCTTGATCAGGGTTGTGATTTCAGGACTACTAGGGACGGTTTGTGCAAAAGCTCTGCCAGGAATGATTGTGAGGGTTAATAGGCAGATACATATCAGGGCTACTACCCTTGAAATTAGGAAATTCCAAGGTTTTTTAGACCATTTCAAACAATACATAATTTATTGATCTATAGTAATTGTAAACACTGAATTTATTCTCTAACTTAAAAGCTTTTTGTTCTAGAAGAATCAAAATAACTTTACATAAAAAAGTAAAGATGTTTGAAAACACTTCAATAAGATGAAAAAATTTTTAACAAGAGATTAACAAGAGATTAAGTGGCCATTTTTAATTACTGAAAGCAATGAGTAAAGACTGTTGGGAAAGAAATAACAAACTACAAACTTCTTCATCGGTAGTTTGGGAAAAGTCTTCGTACCAGAGACTAATGGAATTAAGATTTTCTGGGCTGGTTAAACAGACTAATTGATCAACTTCGTGGCGTAATGCTTGACAGACATTAGGAGGGGCGATGGGAACCGCAATAATGATTTTTTTTGCTTGTTGTTTTTCTAAAATAGCGATCGCTGCCCGAATAGTTGAACCGGTGGCAATGCCATCATCAACCAGAATGATAGTTTTATTGTAAAGTTTGGGAAACCGGCTATCGCCCCGATAGACTTGTTCACGACGGTGTAATTCTTCTTCTTCTTGGCAGGTTACTTCTTCTATTATTTGCGGTGGAATTTGCAGCCAGTTGACTACATCTTGATTAATGATCCTAACACCTCCAAGGGCGATGGCTCCCATAGCCAGTTCCGGACGATCTGGAACTCCTAATTTTCTGACAACGCAAACATCTAAGGGCAGATTTAACCGTTTCGCAATTTCAAAGGCGACGGGAACCCCTCCTCTGGGTAATGCTAACACTAAAACGTCACCTCGGTCTTTATAGGTCGTTAATTGTTCGGCTAATTTTTCTCCTGCTTCGGCTCTGTTATAAAAGTGCATTTTCATGGTTTTGCCCCCCAATTTTACTCCTTCCCCAGTTGATTTGTGTAGCGTTTGACAGGGGTTTTGATCTCTTTCTTCTTGTTTATTGTAACATAATTAAACGGGGCTTAATGTTACAAAATATATCCTATAACCAGTAATTTTAGATGACAATGCGATCGCCTTATTTTTGGCAAGTTAGTTTAGTTTTAATCATGGGGGTTTTCTCTGTTTCTTCTACGGCTATTTTTATTCGTCTTGCTTTAGAGGCTGCGGGAGAATTAGGATTAGAATTTAGTTTATTTTTATCAGCTTCTCGCTTAATCATTGCTTCTCTTTTTTTAGTTCCTGTTTGGCCAAAAACTCTGAAAAATAAAGTTAATTCTTCTGCTTATTATTATGCGATCGGGGCGGGGGTTTGTTTAGCATTTCATTTTGTTTTTTGGATTACTTCTTTATCTTTCACTTCCATTGCTGCTTCTACAACTTTAGTCACCACTCATCCGATTTGGGTAGCGATTATGTCTTGGATTTTTTTTCAAGAAAGGCCCCAGAAAATAACGCTTTTAGGCATAACAGTTGCTTTTTTAGGAGGTGTTTTAATTGCTTTAGGAGGGGGACAGGAAATCAATTCATACAGTCAACCTTTGCTGGGTAATAGTTTAGCTTTAATGGGAGGGGTATTAGTGAGTTTTTATTTAATTTTAGGGAGAGAAGCACAAAAACAAGGATTACAAATTAGTAGTTATAGTGCCATTGTATATACCACGGCTGCTTTGCTACTTTTTCCAACACCTTTTATCTTTGGCTCTGGTTATAATAATTATCCCCAACCGGTCTATTTATATGTCTTATTGATGGCTATTTTTTCACAACTAATTGGTCATACTAGCATTAATTGGTCTTTACGTTGGTTATCGACTCCTTTAGTTACTTTAGCTATTTTATTTGAACCGGTTGGTTCTAGTATTTTGGGTTTTCTTATCTTTCAAGAAGTTCCTTCTATTTTTGTTTTTATCGGTGCATTTTTTATTTTGGTTGGTGTTATTTTAGCTGTCATTAGTTCTCAGGATAAGAATAAATCCGCTTAGCATTACCTTGTAAAATTGCTGTTGCTATATCTAAGGATTCTTTTGGGTTTAAATCTCCATTATTCACAGCTTCTTCTAATACTTCTGCTAAAAGATATCTTCCCCATTTTGCGCCTAAATAATACAATTCTGGAATATTATGAGCATCGGAAGAATATAAAATTTTTGTAGTTGGAGCTAATTCTAATAATTCCTCTAAAACTCGTTTCATTCCTTGAATACTTAAAGAGGGAATGGCTAACCCACAATCTAGATAAACTTGAGGATAAACTGCTGCCAAATATCCTGCTTCTTTTGTATAAGGATAGGAAGCGTGTAACAAAATAATAGTTACTTCTTTCCAGCGAGGGTTTTCTAATAGTTGACGTAAACATAATGGGTTACTAAATCGTAAATCTAAATCCCGATCTCCAAACCCTGTATGAAACTGAATAGGTAGTTTTTTTTCAGCCGCAATATCTAAGGCAACTCCCAATAAGAAGTCAATTAAAATCTTGTCCGTTAAACAAATATTTTGCTTTTTGTTTTCTTGTTGAATTTGCTGGAATCTTAATTTTGCAGTGTTTTTAGGAATGGGCTCAATGATTAAACCACTTCGATAAGCAGCAATACTTTTTAATCCTAAAACTTCAGGGGATGTTGAGATAATTTGGCTAGTAAAAGAGTCTAAAAATTCATCAAAGTTATCTGTTGAATTAAGAAATTTTTCAGCTAAATATTCTAATCTAATCAGCCGATAGACTTTGGTAAATTGTTGATGCCATTGCCAAGGAAAAATATAGTCAGGTAAAAAACCATCATCCAAAAAAATACTCTCTAAATTAGCTTGCTCAAAACATTTTTGGGTTAATTTTTCTATTCCTAACCCTTGACGGGTTTCGAGAATAGATTCTTCTGTTGCATCACAATTTAATAAGTTAGCAATATCTCTGACACTTCTTCTAAAAGATAAGCTATGATAGGCATGATATTCGAGAATTTCAGCATCATTACCCTCTGTAAAAGCAGTGGTATAAGTCGCATTATTAACCCAGTCTGGCCTTAATAAATTGTGACAATGATTATCAATAGCGGCAATGTTTAAAATATCTGTTTTCAGCACCATCTTGTCTCAAAAACAACTTCTGACTTAGTTAACCTGCTCGATAATATTCATGGGTTAAAAAGGGAACAGCCATTAATTCTCCTCTGGCTTCTCCTATGTTTACTTTTAAGCCTTCTCCTCCTGCTTTGGTTTTCACATACCCCAAGCCAATTACTTCATTGTCTATTTGGGTACAACTGGTTAAGATTCCGACTTTATTATCTTCGACAGTAATGGGTGTTTTTAGAGGCACTAATTGATCTAATTTTACTCCCCAAAGCCGTTGCTTTACTCCTTGATAGGTGTTTAATCTGGCGATGGTTTCTTGTCCAATGTAACAGCCTTTGTCAAAGGAAATGGTTGACCATAACCCTGCTTCTAATGGGTTATAATCTTCCGTTAGTTCCTGCTCAGGATAAGGGCGCCCTTGTTTAATTCTTAATTGTTCCCAAAGGCGATCGCCCATTGGTATTATTCCCAGATTAGTTAATGTCTCCCAAATAGTTTTAGCTTGGGTTTCTGGAACGATTAAGGTATAACCGGGAAGTGTTGTCCCACTACCATAAGCGATGATAATTGTTTCTTCTTCTAGGGTTATCTTGTCGTGGTTTCCTGGGGATAATTGGGGGATAATATTTGAGGTAAGATCCCATTTTTGTAACTTATTACTTCCTTCTTTTCCTATGATTGTCAAGATGGCATTTTGCTGAGAAATATCAGCAATTGCTACTTTATCCATCGGAAAAATATAACGATCCATCCACTCTAATAAAAATTGACGGCGGTTGGGAGCGACTAATAAAACAATGCTATCTTCTGTTACATAAGCTGTTGCTAAGTCAAGGGTTCTTCCTGTTGAATTGACGAAAACTGTATCAGATAATTGTCCAGGTTTAAGAGCATTAATATTGTTGGTGGTTTGATTATGGAGGAACCGTAAACGATCTTCTCCTGTTAGGGTTAAGAGTCCCCAATGACTGCGATCGCAAAGAACAGCGTTGTTGTAAGCACAATTAAGTCCTTGACTATCATTGCCAAAACTATCAACAATGTTGTCATTGTCTCTCAAAATTGCTCCTGATTGTTTTTGCAGTTCTCTTAATTCTTTTAACATATTCTTTTCTTCACTGTTTTAATTATTTAGAAAGTTCTCAATGATAGTTTTGATTGTTTGTTGGGTTTTTTCTTCTAGTTTGTCCCAATCAATTTCTCCTTTTTCTTTAAAAAGTTCACTATCAATATCTACCATTAGACTATCTTGTGTTGAGTCTTCTGAAGAAAAATTATACTCTAAAAAACAAACTTTAAAGCAAATTTCCCAGACACTCATAGTAACAGATTTCTCCTCATGAGTCAAAATAACTTGATGGCCAGGAAAAGGGTTTTGTACTTCTTCATAGGTAGCAACTAAGTTTGATTTTTCGAGTTGTTTACGAAGATTATCCATCACCCGAATAAAACTAGGCTGCATTAAAAGTTCTGCTTTTTCCCAGTCTGTTGCATTCTTAAAAGTTGGCTTCATTTAATGAATAATTGATAATGGACAGTGACTTGGTGAGCAAATTTACAAATATTTTCTAGTTGTTAGGAAACAATGTTAATTTTGCTTAACCTAAAATAAGGATAATTGGGGTCTATCTTCGAGATTACAATAAGGACGACTAAAGCTTAAAGGGGCTTCTAAGGCGTGTTTTTCTAAAAAATGAGGCTCCCTCATGATACCCTGTGTTTTTCCATCATAAACTATTTTTCCTTGACTTAATATAATAGTTCTCTCACATAATTCCCAGGCCAGATCAAGATCATGGGTTGCGACTAATAAAGTTAAGGGTAATTGATGAAGCAAATTAATGAGTTGACGACGGGAGGCTGGATCAAGTTGTGCTGAGGGTTCGTCTAATACTAAAACTTGGGGTTGCATGGCCAAAACACCAGCTATGGCTACTCGTTTTTTTTCCCCTCCTGAAAGGTTATCTGGATTACGGTCACTATAAATTTTTGGGTCAATATTCACTGCTTCCATTGCTTCTACTACCCTTAATTTTAGTTCGTTTCCTTTGATCCCTCTATTTAGAGGACCAAAGGAAACATCTTCCCAAACGGTGGGCATAAATAATTGATTATCGGGGTTTTGAAAGACAAGGCCAACAAAGTTACGAACGTTGACTAAGTTCTGATTATTAATTGTCCATTTTCCAATGTTTATTTCTCCTGTTTGTGGTAAAAAAATACCGTTCAAATGCAGTTGTAGAGTTGATTTTCCTGAACCATTGGCCCCAATTAAAGCAACTTTCTCATTAGCTTTTATGGCAATATTAATATCATCAAGGGCTAAATTTCCATCAGGATAGCGATAACTTAGATTTTTAATCGATATTGGATTATGGTGCATAACGATACAGTAACAAAAACCCTCACATAAATTGAGTCTAACTTAACTAGATGCACTGGTATAAAATTTTAAGGCAAATTGCCAGAAGTAATGAGATATAATCAGGAGGAAGATGGCTAATAATCCCGAAAACAATAGCCATATTTCTTGATTTTTTCCTAGCAATGTTTCTGCGGGTACGGTGGTTAAAAAGGTAACAGGAACGACAAAGGTAAAGAAAATTCGATAAGCAGTGGGATAAGCTGCAATGGGATATCTTCCTGCCTCTAATAACCCTCTTAATACTTCGGTGACATTATATATTTTTACGAACCAAATACTGGTAGCCCCCAACATAAACCAAATACTATACAGACTAATAATAGCAAATCCTACTGTTATCATGCTTAAGAAATAATTAGAAATATTGAATTGTAATTGATGACTAGCATAGATAATAATAATTAATCCGAAGACAAGATCAGAAAGTCCCCAAGGGGAGAAACTTCTTAAGGATAACCAATATTGGCTACTAATAGGTTTCAGGAGTATAAAATCAAGGGTTCCTTGTTGAACTTGTTCGACAATACGATTCAAGTTAGGTACTAATAATGTAGAAGAAACTCCGTTTAATAAGGTAAACATTCCCAAAACAATCAAAGACTCTTGCCAACTCCATCCTGGAAATGTGTAATCGGTTTGATAAAATAAATATAAGCTAAATAGACTACCTACTAAGTTGGTCAAACTACTTAAAACAGCGATAAAAAAATTCAATCTATATTCTAATTCTGCGGCAATGGCTGTCATCCAAAATAATCTTAAAACTTGCAGATATAACTTTAATTTATTCATCTTGTTTTATCTTTTTTTACGGCATCCATTCTAATATAATACTAAATTGACTATCTTTTTCAACCCGTGAATTTTGTTCTTCAATTTCAGTAGCTAAGCGAATTTTTGGGGTAATTGCATAACCAAAGGAAACGTTAGTTATTCCCACTTCATCATCATCTCCAGGGGAAATAAAGGTCTGAGAAAAGGATATATCAGCAGCACCATTTCTAGACAAAGGAAAGATTATTTTTCCGCCAATATTAACCCCATCTTCTGAATAATTATTAGTGCTAATAGAACGATAGCCTACTATGGGGGCAACGTTAATATAATAGCCTAAAGGTAATAAATAATATTGTAAATTAACCCCTCCAGCGTCACGTTTTCCAAAAGAAGTTTCATAGTCTCCACTAA
>JASJEA010000264.1 GCA_030064935.1 Crocosphaera sp.
AACCCCAAGAATGTTCGCTTATTAAATAGGAGTTCTAAGCTATGTATCGCCAGATAATTGGTGATTTTCGAGGCATCGAACCTCGAAAATCACACGCTCTACCTCCCCACTCCGCAAGCTGAGAGTGGGTACTCCCGCTTATTCCGTTGAATGGGAGGAAAACAAATTTTTGATAGTGAGATTCGAGAAATCAGTATCGGGGCAATCCAAGGAGTTGTCATTATCACTGTCGCACATACCGAAAGAAACGGCAAAATTCGCTTAATTTCCGCTCGAAAAGCCACCCCCAAAGAAAGGAGACAATTTTATGAGTATCTCACCCAAACGACTTAAAGAAATTGAAAATATTAGTGACGATGCCATTGATACCTCAGACATTCCTGAATTAGATGACAGTTTTTGGTCAAAAGCTGAAGTAGTCAAACCGTTAACCAAAACAGCCATTTCTATTCGTTTAGATAATGATTTGACTTCTTCTCCCCTTAAAAAAAGCGAGGATTCTAAACGTTAAGCCTTGACTGCCTGAAACTCCGTCTGGGCTTGTTTATAATATGATTAATGAGTATGTTATTTGGGAACACATTCTCAACGAATAACCCTAGTGAAGCAGGTTTTTGTTGAGAAATGAGGCGAACGCTTTTCCCTCAGAAGTTGGATAACATCCTCAACGAATAACCCTAGTGAAGCAGGTTTTTGTTGAGAAATGAGGCGATCGCTTATCACTCTAGTGAGTCTGATGTGAAACCAAGATCAACCTTGAATCTTGCGACTTTTACGCCAAGCTTGCCAACCAACATATCCTAATAAGACAGTTGCAGCGATCGCAAACCCCCAACCACTGGGAATATTAGACAGTCCTAAAGCAATACTACCCACCCATAAAGTCAAAGCATAAATAAACAATACTGTGAGACGATGAGAAATACCAGCTTGAATCAAACGATGATGTAAATGTCGTTTATCTGCAATAAAGGGAGATTTTCCTTGACTGATACGAGAAATAATCACCACAGACATATCTAAAATAGGGACAGCTAAAACCACAAAGGGTAATAAAACCGCCGTTACTGCTACAGTGGCTACAGTGGCTACCTTCACCAAGCCAATAACCCCAACCCCTGCTAAGGTAAACCCCATAAAATAAGCTCCACCATCTCCCATAAAGATTTGAGCCGGATTAAAGTTGTAGCGTAGAAAGCCTAAAGCGGCACCGGCCAAAGCAGCCGCAATTAAAGCAGCAGCAGGTTGTTCCATGAATAAGGCCAACACCATCATCACCACTGCAGAAATACCACATCCCCCTGCGGCTAACCCATCTAAGCCATCAATCCAATTAATAGCATTAGCCATGCCTACGAGCCAAATAACCGTAATAGGAAGGCTAAATAAACCAATCTGAATTAAATTACTAAAGGGGACTGATAAGAAGTCGATGCGTACTCCGACACCCCATGCTGCACTGGCCACAACGGTTTGTAACACCAGACGAGTCATGGGACTTAAATTATAGAGATCATCTGCTAACCCAATCAGGAAAAAGGCCACACCTCCGATGGTAACACCCCATATCTCCCATTCCTTATTAGGGGGTAGCCAACCAAAACCGCCAAAAATCCAGACCAATAATAAAGCTATAACGGTTCCTGCAAAAATAGAAACCCCTCCCAAGCGAACCATTGGCCGTTGGTGCATTTTGCGATTATTAGCATCATTTTTTGGGTTATCAACAAGACCCTTCTTTTGACCAAACTCGTTGATGATGGGGGTACTCCACCAAACCACCATCAGCGCGATGATAAAAGCAACGAGATGATATAGTTCTGTTGGCATTGACATGGGTTTGGTTTGTCCCTTGAGTCGTGTGTAACAAGATTTACCCTAAGTTACTGCTACATAAAACTGATACAACGCGACATAATATGACACATTGAGGTTTACTTCCTGCTTCATCCAGAACCGTCGGCGGCACTCTGTCCACAGGCTAACACGGTATAGCCTACCGCTTGATTGGCTAACACTTTGGCTGCATTTAAGTCTCTATCTATTTCTAATCCGCACTCACAACGATAAATGCGCTCTGATAGAGACAAATCGGTCTTAATTGAACCGCAGCTAGAGCAAGTTTTAGAACTAGGGAACCATCTGTCAACTATGGTCAACTTTGAACCATAAAGCTCACATTTGTATTCTAGCTGTCTCCTAAATTCATAAAAGCCTAGTTCCGAGATGGCTTTAGCTAACTTGTGATTAGCTAACATCCCTTTAACATTAAGGTCTTCTATGACAACTTCTGAGAAATTTTTGGCTAAATAACTGGTTATTTTATGGAGATAATCTCTCCTTAAATTAGCCACTTTCTCATGTTGAGATGCTAGTTTAATTCTCTGTTTCTGACGATTTTTTGCCCCTTTGACTTTACGGCTGAGATTTCTGTGAAGTCTGCTTAATTTTTTGGCAGCTTTCCTATAGGGTTTTAGGTTAGGAAATACTTCCCCATTACTTAAAGTGGCTAAGGAAATAATTCCTAAATCTACTCCCACTATCCCTCCTTTAGTCTGGGTGATTAATCTTTCTTGCTCGTAAGCAAAAGATATAACCCAATCTTTTCCCACCCTAGTCAAAGTCACTTTTTTCACCTGACAATGGGGTAGAGCCTCATAGGTTGACACTGTTCCTATAAAGGGTAACTTGATTCTCGTTGACCCTAACTCTATCCATTTTCCACAATTATCTAAAGTAAAGCTATCATTAATTCCTTTCTTTTTAAACTTAGGATAACCCGTTCCTTTTCTTTTAAAGAAACGTTGAAAAGCCTTATCTAAATCTACAAAGGCATATTGATAAACCCTTGAGGATAATTGTGATTGCCACGGATAATCTGGTTTGACATAATTAGTATAGAACTTTTTAAGTTTATTCGCTGTGGGTTTTAATCCTGCTTGATAGGTAATGCTCCAAGCTTTTAGTCCCCAATTAAACACCCAACGGCCATAACCTGCGTGGCGAGCCATGATAGTTTTTTGTTGATTATTGAGTTTTAGCTTAGTTCTAAAACCTAGTAGCATCTCTTAAAAAGTTTCAGGTAGTTCGATTATAACAGACTCAAGGTAAATAGTATTTTTGGTGATCGTTTTACCTCATTGTTCCATTTTGTTACAAAAACAAGGGACTAGGGGAATGCTCTATTTTGGCCAACACTGTAAACTGAAATTGTGTTACCACCATTAGAGCAACCATCATGCACGGTTTTATCCCTCCTCAGCGTTTTTTTCCCTATCTCTCTTGGACTGATATTGACGCAATGGAAGATAAGGAAAATGTTGTGATTGTGCAACCCATTGGGGCGATCGAACAACATGGGCCTCATTTACCTATTGCAGTCGATTCTGCTATTAGTTTAGGGGTTTTGGGTAAGGCATTAGAAAAGTTACCTTCAGAGATTCCGGCTTATGCCCTACCTTGTCTTTATTATGGCAAATCCAATGAGCATTGGGGCTTCCCTGGAACCATTACCCTGAGTGCAACAACTTTATTATCTGTTATTACAGAAGTGGCCGAAAGTGTTTATCGTTCTGGGTTTCGTAAGTTGGTGTTGATGAACTCTCATGGGGGACAACCCCAAATTATGGAAATTGCTGCTAGGGATATTCATCAAAAATATCAGGATTTTTCGGTGTTTCCTTTGTTTACTTGGCGCGTTCCTCATATTGCTAAAGAATTATTGACCCCTCAAGAGTTAGAATATGGTATCCATGCTGGAGATGCAGAAACCAGCATTATTCTTTCTTTATTACCCCATCAGGTGAAAATGTCCCAAGCAGTTAAGGAATATCCTCAAGGGTTACCAGAGAATAGTTTATTGAGTATGGAGGGGAAACTTCCTTTTGCTTGGTTGACCAAAGAGTTAAGCCAAAGTGGGGTCATGGGAGATGCAACCACAGCAACTAAGGAGAAAGGCGATCGCCTCTTAGCTTCGGTTTCTGATGGTTGGGTAGAAGTCATTAAAAATATCTATCAGTTTAAGCAACCCTATTCGGGAATGGAGAATGGATAATGGAGAATGGAGAATGAAGAATGGATAATGGATAATTGATAATTAAACTTTCTTGATTATGTCTCTTTATTGTCTTAACCCTGCTTGTTCTTTTCCTGATAATGCAAATAATCATAAGTTTTGTCATGGATGTGGTCAACCTTTAGCTGATACGACTCAAGGTTATTTATTCCGTGATCGGTATTTAATTAAACAAATCTTAGGGGAGGGAAACTTTGGCAGAACTTATTTAGTTGAAGACCAAAATTTTAATCATCGAAAACGAGTTTTAAAGAAGTTTATTGCAGCATTTCAAGGAGCAATTTTAGAAACAGCAAAAACATTATTTAAACGAGAGGCTGAAATTTTAGACACTCTCAAGCATGAGCAAATTCCAGCAATTTATGATCATTTTGAAGAAGAAAATTCTCTTTACTTAGTTGAAGAATATATCGAAGGAGAAGACTTGATTACAGAATTTAATCGAGAGGGAAAATTTAGTCAAAAAAAGATAAAATACTTGTTAGAAGACTTATTACCTGTTTTAGATTATCTTCATCAAAAAAACTTATTACATCGAGATATTAAACCCGATAATATTATGCGTCGTCGTCATGATAGTAAGTTGATTTTAATTGATTTTGGAGGCGTTAAAGAAGTTTCTAAAACCCGTGGTACTTTGATTTATACCCCTGGTTATGGCTCCATAGAACAAATGACTGGTAATCCTCAAACTGCTAGTGATATTTATAGTTTAGGGGCAACCTGTGTCCGTTTAATGACAGGATATTTTCCCTCTGAAAATAATGAAAATGATCCGATTTATGACAGTAATACAGCAACTTGGTTATGGAAAGATTATTTACACAATCAAGGAGTAGAAATTGAACAAATCTTAAGCAATATTTTAGATAAAATGTTAGCTCATTTTCCTCAAGATCGTTATCAAAATAGTCAGGAAATTTTATTAGAATTAAATCCCCCTGTTTCTTGTGCAAAACCATTAGATATTACTGAGGATTTATCTGAATCTGAAAGCAAGCTCATTAATCAATCTTCTTTCAAAGAGTTAACTAAAAAAGAAAATATTTTAATTTACACAACTGTAGTTATTAGTATTATTATCATTATTTTTATCGTTAGATTTTTAGCTGCTCAATCATCCCTTAATGTAGGGACGTTTGTCGGTGCTTTTTTGATATGTTTATGTCTTGCCAATCTAGTATTTATTTTATTTAAAAATATCAAAAAAAGACGTATAAAAATAAAGTATTCACAAAACTCTATTATTCATAATAAACTTGCTCAACCAACCACTTTACAAGTAAATTCTGCTAATCCTTCTACTGTTGCCCCTAATACCTCAATTACTTCATCTTCTACCCCAACTAAACAACCAAATAAAAATTTAATTAGTTCCCTTAAATCCTTTCAATTTGAAGTTATCACTGTTAATACAAAAGGGGAAATTATTAAGCGTGAAAATAGAGAGAATGAATATTTTACAGTTAAATTAAGTCAAGATATTAACCTAGAAATGGTTGTTATTCCAGGGGGTAATTTTTGGATGGGAACATCGAAAAAAGAAGGAAAAAATAGCCAACAAGAAAAACCTCAACATCGAGTTAATTTATCTTCTTTTTGTATGGCAAAATATCCCATTACTCAAGGACAATGGAAACAGATAATGGAACAGAATCCTGCTTATTTTAAAGGAGATAATAGACCGGTAGAAAATGTGTCATTATATGACTGTTTAGACTTTTGTAAAAAACTATCTGAACTGGTTGGAATTCAGTTAACCTTACCCAGTGAAGCACAATGGGAATATGCTTGTAGAGGGGTGATAAATTCTAATCAATACAAACAACTAGACGGAACACAAATTTATCAACCATTTCATTTTGGAGCCACAATTACAGAACAATTAGCTAATTATAATTGTAGCCGAACTTATCAACAAGAACCTATCGGTATTTATTTTCCGAAAACCATAGATGTTGGTTCTTTTTATCCCAATAATTTTGGTTTATATGATCTACACGGAAATGTATGGGAATGGTGTGGTGACACTTGGCATGAAAATTATCAAAATGCTCCACAAGATGGTAAAATTTGGTTGAACGGCAACGATAAATATTCTCCAATGCGTGGGGGATCTTGGGCAGC
This sequence comes from Crocosphaera sp., assembly GCA_030064935.1. Classification (GTDB taxonomy): domain Bacteria; phylum Cyanobacteriota; class Cyanobacteriia; order Cyanobacteriales; family Microcystaceae; genus Crocosphaera. The sequence continues at coordinate 6,203 of JASJEA010000264.1, forward strand.
TTTTCCCTTTTACTGTCGTTGTGCAATTCGTAATAAAGTTCAACGAAATAATCGCAGTTATGATCATGGTTTTCGAGTTGTTTATAATTTTAAAAAGTAATTAATCTATATGAATCATCACGACTTATCCAAAAAATTACAAGAACTCGATGGAAGAAGTTACAAAGCATATAAAGATATTAAAGGAAAATATGAATTCCCTAAATTTACCTTAATCATAGAACATATTCAAGGAGATCCCTTTGCTTCTCCTAGTAGAGTAATTATAAAACTTGCTCATAACATAGCCAATTTTCCTAGTGAATTATATAAAAATCAAAGTAGGAAAATTGCTTTAGAAGACTATTTAATTCGTCAATTTAGCCAAGTATGTCAGCAACTAAGTCAGCATCGAGGAACAGGAAAAAGTGGAGTTATTAGTATTATTAAAATTGGACAAGAAATACTAAAACGAACGGCTGTAAATGTCAATAAAAATGATATAGAAATTCGTTTTTATGTAGGACTTCCTGCCAGGGGAAGAACTATTTTAGGCCATCAAGCAGCACAAATGTTATGCGAGGATATCCCCCATATTGTTGAAGAAACATTACTATATAAATCCTTAGATTCTCAAGCAATTAAAAAACAAGTTGAAACCGCAGAAGACGCAGACTTTATCCGTCAAAAACTATGGGAAAATAACTTAGTTGCTTTTGTTGCTAATGGTTCTATTTTACCGAGAAAAAGTGGCGTTGATCCTAGGCCTTTAGAAATAGATGCTATTGCTTTTAAATCCCCAGAATCATTAGAAATTAAGTTTGAAACACCCAATCAAGGTTTGATCAAAGGGTTAGGCATTCCCCAAGGAATTACTTTAATTGTTGGGGGAGGTTATCATGGAAAATCTACTTTATTGCGGGCTATAGAATTAGGAATTTATAATCATATTCCTGGAGATGGTAGAGAATTTGTTATCAGCCATCCATCAGCCGTAAAAATTAGAGCAGAAGACGGTAGAAGTATTGTAGGGGTAGATATTTCTTCCTTTATTAATCAATTACCTCAACAACGATCAACTAATAATTTTACAACCACTAATGCCAGTGGAAGTACCTCCCAAGCAGCTAATATTATTGAAGCATTAGAAGCAGGAAGTAAAGTTTTATTGGTGGATGAAGATACAGCCGCAACTAACTTTATGATCCGCGATCGCAGGATGCAACAATTAATCGCAAAAAATAAAGAACCCATCACTCCATTTATTGATAAAATCAAACAATTATACACAGATTACGCTGTATCAACCGTATTAGTTATGGGGGGAAGTGGAGACTATTTTGATGTAGCCAATCAAGTGATTGCAATGGACAATTTTTATCCCTACGATGTCACAGAAAAAGCTCAAAAAATTGCGCAAGCAAATCCCAATCAACGTATCAGAGAAGGAGGTGATAATTTTGGTCAGATAACCCCAAGAATCCCCTTGGCGAAAAGTATTGATCCTAGTCGAGGAAAACGGGATGTTAAAGTTAAAGTTAGAGATGTGTATCAAGTGGTTTTTGGAACAGAAGATATTGATTTAACAGCGATTGAACAATTAATAGAATCCGGACAATTAAGATCAATTTCTGCGGCTATAATTTACGCTAAACAGCATTATATGAATCATGAAAATACTTTAACCTATATTTTGGATAAAGTGATGGAGGATATTAATAGTAAAGGCTTAGATATTTTAAGTCATTTTACCCAAGGAGACTTAGTGAGTTTTCGTCGTTTTGAATTAGCTGCTGCTATTAATCGTTTGCGATCGCTACAAGTTCAATAACTAATAACTAATATCTGTATCCGCAACTGATTTTTTATTTAATTGTTCTTCACCTCCTAGTAACAATAACCAACTAACAACAATTAACCAATGAATCACCACAGGGGGCCAAATAGAAGCTGTTATTTCATAGCTAATGGTACAAGTAATCCCTAATAATCCAGCGAACAAAAGAAATATAGGGTTGGAAAATAACCCTTTACCTTGAGGATAAAATAA
>JASJEA010000265.1 GCA_030064935.1 Crocosphaera sp.
CCTTCTTCTCCCACTGCTAAAGTGGTAGCTTGAGGTTCTTCTTCCCCAAATGCGCGAGTAGTCGGTTGACCTTCTTCTCCCACTGCTAAAGTGGTAGCTTGAGGTTCTTCTTCCCCAAATGCACGAGTAGTCGGTTGACCTTCTTCTCCCACTGCTAAAGTGGTAGCTTGAGGTTCTTCTTCCCCAAATGCGCGAGTAGTCGGTTGACCTTCTTCGCCCACTGCTAAAGTGGTAGCTTGAGGTTCTTCTTCCCCAAATGCACGGGTAGTAGGTTGAGGTCCTTCTTCTCCTAATGCTAGGGTTGTTGGTCCAGGTTCTGGTCCTTCTTCTCCTAATGCTAAAGTGGTCAATCGAGGCTCTTCTTCCCCAAATGCGCGAGTAGTGGGTTGAGGTCCTTCTTCTCCTACTGCTAGGGTCGTAGGTTGAGGTCCTTCTTCTCCTACTGCTAAAGTCGTCGGTTGCGCAGAAGCATCATCTGGATTGATGAATTCTCCTGCATGAACGGTAATGCTGTTGGTTCTGGCCGTTACAATGACGGCATCTGCTCCATTACTGGGGCTAAAATCAACAGTCGCCATGATGGGACTTAACCGGGGTAGGGAAGAACCTGATGGTCTATCAGCGTCGAAGTTAAATTCGAGGATTGAATCATCAGGGTTGGGATCGGCAGAGTTATCTAAACGGGGATTCGTCCATCCTGATGTTGCTGTTAAACCCTGTGCTTGAATAGATAAGGTCAGAGGTGATTCGCTTATCTTAATAACTGAAACTTGAAGAACCCTAAAGATTTTCATGTGACTCCTTGATTAAGGATTGGTTAATTTGTTTGAAAAGTTTTTCTTACAACATCCCTCACCCTCAAAACTATACTCTAAAATCAGGAAGTTTAGAATATCCAATTTTGTCAAGTTTTATTAACTTTAATCAACGACTGCTTGCTGTAAAATTAATTATCTCAACAATAAGATTAGAGTTTGAAAAACTCCCACCAAAAATCCTAAAATTCCCCCTAAGTTAACAATTGCTTGTAATTCACTTTTAACAATGCCTTGAACTGCCATTTCTAGGTTTTGTGGAGAAGTTGCATTAACTCGATCAATAATAACTTGATCGATAGATAAAATAGGAATTGCTTGAGCGACAATGTTTTCTAAATCTTGTTCTAAATATCGTTCTAAAACTAAGGCTAGTTCTTCACTAATTGTTTCCAGAGAAATAGTTAAAGCGGCTGAATTTTGAACCCGATTAACAATTAAGATAGATAACTGTTCCCAATCTACAGTCTGACCAAAATCCTGAATAAATTTTGTTCCACTTTGTTGAACATAAGTTTGAACAGTCTCTCTGGTTGTTTTACGTAGTTGTCTCACAGTAGACAGAGGTAGATTTTGCAATGAAAGACTTTGTAACCATTGTCTTAAACGACTTCTTACTTCTAAAGATAACAATAGTTCTTTTAATCGAGTATTAGCAACTTCTTTCTCTTCTAAACAAAAACCTTTCAAGCGAGTTAAAGTATTACGAACCCCAAATAAATTAGCCACCACCCAATAGGTTCCACTGGTTTTTTCTCGAACTCCCTCATCAATGACTTGAATGTTTCTTTCCGTAAGAAAATCAATCAAAGACTGCCGTATAATATCGGGAGGAATAACTCCTTCTAACAACCAATCAGCAAACTGTTTAGCCTGGTTTTCTGTTAAGCGAAAATCTAAAACAATTTGGTCAAAAATTTGATTGATTTGATCTTCCAAAAAATCTTGACGACGGGCTAAAGCTTTTAATAATCTTGGTAAAGATTCTCTAAACAAATCTTCTAAAATAGCTGATAAAACTTTAGCTGTTTTTTGTTCTTTATCTGATTTAACTTGTTCGATGGCTAAATTTAATAACCATAGAATAGCAGATTGTACTCGCTCTGTTTTGAGTAAACGTTTGGCTAGTTTTTGTAATTCCTCTGGAGTTAATAATGAGCCCATAATTGTATCAGATACTTTCTGAGCCAGTCTTCCTTGGTTACGAGGAATTAATCCTGGTGTAAAAGGTAAACGACGCTTACCAATATAAACCGGTTTGTAGGGCCGAAATAACATATTGATAGCAATATCATTGGTAAAATAACCAATAATTGACCCTGCAATGGGAGGAATAATAATAGTAGAAATAAGGGATAAATTAAGAGAAGAAATGTCTAACACAGTCATGCTCAAAAGTCAACAAGTTGACCTCATTTTGAAATTCTAGGGATATTACCCCTTACCCTATTATTAACAATTTTTGGTTCCTACTAAAACCCCCATCATCCCTCCAGCAATGGGATAATGAACAGCAGAGTTAAATCCTGCCTCTTTGGCCAATTTAACCTGTTCTTTCCCCTGAGGAAATCTCTCTAAACTGGGCATAATATAGGCATATTCGTCCTTTAAACCAAAATATTTCGCTGAAGGAACCACTAAGTTATCAAGATACCATTGTTGAAACTGTTGTTGCCAAGGTTGAGATGGACGATGAAAGTCCAAAATAGCCACTTTAGCATTGGGTTTAAGAACACGGTGTAATTCTCTTAAACAACGGGGAATATCTGTAACATTTCGTAACCCATAGCCCATGGTGGCACAATCAAAAGTATTATCGTCAAAAGGCAAGTTTAAGGCATCTCCTTGCACCCATTTTAAGGGTAAAGTCGGATAGTCTTGTTGTGCCCGTTGCGCTGCGATCGCCAATAGTTCTTGAGAAAAATCAAGCCCCAACACTTTCCCTGTTTTTCCGACTTTACGGGCTAATAATTGACTTAGATCACCACTACCGCAGCAAACATCTAATCCTATCTGCCCAGATAAGGGTTCACTCCATTTTACGGTCATTTCCTTCCAAATACGATGTTGCCCAAAACTTAGCAAATAATTAAGTTGATCGTAAACTGGAGCAATCCGATTAAAAATGGTTTGAATTTCTTCAGCAGAATGCCAATTATTGTTGGTCATTTTATTGTTCTTGTAATAATAGTTCAGCCGCTTCTAACATATCATTAACAATATCTTGAATATCTTCTTTATTGTCAAGATAAGTTTTCAAGGCTTCTCTGGGATCTAGACTTTTTCCAATCCCTAATTCTGGAAGACGAGGGCGGGATAATTGACTAATAATTTCGGGACGAATTGTATAACTATGTGCTAATGTTAACGCATCATTAATCACTCGATTATCAATTAATTCTAATTGTTCAGAACGAATTTGATAATTCACTCTTATTACAGCCCCTTCAATCATCTTTTTATTAATGGCTTTGATTAAAGATTTTTGAGGATTTTCTGCTTGAGAAATATCAACTTTGATGGTAACAAAAGGACGAGCAGGCAAAGGACAAAATTCCCAAACCGCTTCTCCCTTTTTCAGATTGATTAAAATATATCCTTTTTCTTCTTTTTCTTCGCTAAAATCAACTCTTTCAATACTTCCTGGATAGACTATCGGTGGCTGATTATTAGGATTAAGATTTTGATGTTTATGAACATGGCCTAATGCTACATAATCAAGTTCTGGACGAATTAATAAAGAAATGGGAATGGTAAAGCCTCGTCCAACTGCTAAAAATTGTTCCGCCCCAAACCTAGCCCTATTAACCATTAAATGACCTAACAAAACAGTTGGCATATTCTTGTCTAACTGCCTAATTTCTGATTCTAAAACAGGTTCTAAGGCCTCAATTAATAATTGATTAACTTCCGATAATGATAGCCCTTCTGTTTTAGACTTAGTGAGTAAAGAAGACTTTGTTAACCAGGGTAAAGTGATTACTTGAACCTCTCCACTTTTGGTCGAGATTTTATGAGTCACTAAGTTATCTCCCACTATGAAACCAGGAACCGCCAAAGTTCGATAAATAGATAAACTGGCCCCGCCATTTCCCTGAGAGTGTTGATCATGATTTCCCACTAATAAAATAGTCGGAATACTCGCATCAGCCAACCGTCTAAATTGAGTTGCAAATGCTTCCTGAATATAAGGAGGGGGAGTGGCATCAGGAAAAGCATCCCCACCAAATAAAACTAAATCCACAGCCTCATCAATAGCTCGATCAATACATAAACTTAAAGAGGTTATAAAATCTTCTAAGCGTGTATTTAATCCTGTTTTGGGGTTAATCGTTCCATGAGAAAATCCACTACCGAGGTGAATATCTGAAAAATGGAGCACTTTAATCATTATCCTTCTCACCCTCAACTTTACTAATATCTTGATATAGCAAATGGAAAACTGCTATAATTTTAGGGGTATCAGTATAATATTATTACGATTTAATTGTCTCAAGACTCTTATGACCGCCTTAATCACAGTCGAAAAAGAAAAATTAGATAATCCGCCTTTAGACCTTCACTTTCTCGGCGATCGTGTTCTTCGTCAACCCGCCAAAAGAATAGCCAAAGTAGATGACTCCATTCGCCAATTGGCGAAGGAAATGCTACAAACCATGTACAGTTCCCAAGGTATTGGCCTGGCAGCCCCTCAAGTGGGAATTCATAAACAACTCATTGTCATCGACTGTGAACCGGACAACCCCACAAACCCCCCTCTGATTCTAATTAACCCAAAAATCACCGGTGTTTCCAAGGAATTATGTGTCGTCGAAGAAGGGTGTTTGAGCATTCCTGGGGTTTATTTGGATGTAACACGACCCAAAATCGTTGAGGTTTCCTTTAAGGATGAACAAGGAAAACCCCGCAAAATTCAGGCCACAGATATTTTAGCGCGGGTTATTCAACATGAAATGGATCACCTTAACGGGGTTATGTTTGTGGATCGTGTGGATAACGATCTGGCTTTGACAGAAAAACTTCAAGAAAAAGGATTTTCTAGAGGGGCCGTTAAACCTATAAAATAGATAATCGAATCGTTAAATCGGTAAACATTAGGAGTAAAAATCGTGACCCCAAAAAGTGGTGTCTTGTTATTAGGATCATGTATTGCAGCTATTGCCGGGGTGGGTTCTGTGTTTGAATTGTCTTCAGGAAACCCCGAATTAGGAACCATGACCACAGGAATTATTTTAGCCTTAAGTGTTCCTATGACCATCTTATTTTTTATTCTAGCTGTTAAAGATACCAGAGCCAATATGAATTAACAAAATACTCAAAAAAATTCTCAAAAAACCTTTAACATAAAGACTAAAGATTCGGTTTCAAAAGCGGGTTTTTGGAGTCAATTATTTTTGAGCAATGCAACCTTGATGAGCTTTTTGATCAGCAGACATCTCGTTTGATTGATAATATTCCCTAGTTATTAATCCCTAAGAAAGGTGTTCTTGATGGGCAATTGATTATTGTGAACAAGAGGAATATTACTCATAAAAACTAGATTTATACGAGCAAAATCATCTCCCTGTTTATAATGCCTACAACCCCAGTAAAAATAAGTTTTCTGATCAAAGAATTAAACGAGCTTTGTATCGGAAAACATATAAACATTTGGTTTCTAGCGATATTAATGGAAGTGGCAATATTTCGGTTAAAAGTAAACACAGACTGGTTTTTGGCTAAGCCTTTAAGGATTTACAACTCTTAAGATTCCACCCCCGAAAATGGCGTGGAGTGTCAAGGCAAAATGGAACCAATCTGGTCAATATTATCCCTCCTATCTTGGTAGTAAATGCTTATCGATACCACTAATTAATTACTGTTCACTAAATTTTAGGTAAATATAATTTAATGAAAGCCATGATGGTAGTAGGAACTACCTCTCACGCTGGAAAATCCTTCATAACTTCTGCCATTTGTCGTATTCTCTCCCGTCAGGGTTGGCACGTCACCCCCTTCAAAGGGCAGAATATGGCCCTAAACGCTTATGTTACCACCACTGGGGGAGAAATTGGTTACGCTCAGGCCGTGCAAGCTTGGGCAGCTGGCATCAACCCCAGAGTAGAAATGAATCCTATCCTATTAAAACCCCAAGGTAACATGACCTCACAAGTCATTTTAGGAGGAAAAGCCGTCGGAGTAACCACAGCCGCAGAATATTATGAAAAATATTTTGACAAGGGATGGCAAGTGATCACCAAGTCATTAAATAGGTTAGCGGCTGAATATGATTTTGTGGTTTGTGAAGGGGCCGGAAGTCCGGCAGAAATTAATCTCCAACATCGAGATTTAACAAATATGAGAATTGCTAAACATCTTAACGCCCCAACGCTGTTAGTAGTAGATATTGATCGTGGTGGGGCATTTGCCCATGTGGTAGGAACGTTACAATTATTAGGGGAATCAGAACGAGCTTTAATTAAAGGGGTTGTTATTAATAAATTTCGAGGACAGCGATCACTGTTAGATTCAGGCATTGAATGGTTAGAAAATTATACAGGTATTCCTGTTTTGGGGGTTATTCCTTGGCGAGATATTTCATTTTCTGCCGAAGATTCTTTGGGTTTATTGGATAGAAACCATTCTCGAACTGAAAAAGAGACGAATATAACTGTTTTACGACTTCCTCATATTTCTAATTTTACTGATTTTGAACCCCTTGATGCAGAAAATACTGTAGCTATTCAATACTTAGATTTACACCAACATCTAGGCTATCCTGATGCGGTGATTATTCCTGGCTCAAAAACCACCATTAATGACTTAATGGCTTTACATGAGACAGGAATGACCAAACAATTACAGGATTATATAGCAGCAGGGGGCATTATTTTAGGAATTTGTGGAGGGTTTCAAATGTTAGGAGAAATGGTCTTTGATCCCGATCAATTAGAAAGCGACAACGTAGCTTATCCAGCACTAGGATTGCTACCCATAGAAACAGTCATTACCCCTGAAAAAATTGTCCGTCAACGTCAAACTTGTTCGCTTTATCCTCAGCCAGGTTTTCCCATTAATGGTTATGAAATACATCAAGGGATTACCCGTTTCCCGATCAATAGGAGTCACCCCATTAAGACAACGATTCATGCTTTGTTTGATGATAACAGTTTAGGCATGGTCAATGATAATCAGTCAGTGTGGGGGTGTTATTTACATGGTATTTTTGATAATGGAGCTTGGCGCAGAACGTGGTTAAATTATTTGAGACACCGCCGAGGTTTGCCTTACTTACCGACAGGAATTACTAATTATAGGGAACAAAGAGAAACCATTTTAGATAATTTAGCTGATTTGGTTGAAGAATTTGTAGACTTAACCCCTTTGTTAAATAACAAATCGATTTAGGGAGATTTTATGAACGTTACCGTGAGATTTTTACCCGATGATATTACCATTGAAGCTGAACCGGGAGAAGCCATGCTAGAAGTGGCTCAAAGGGCAGGGATCACCATTCCTACAGGGTGTTTAATGGGGTCTTGTCATGCTTGTGAGGTAGAGTTGGAGGATGGAACTTCCATTTGTGCTTGTATTAGTGCCATTCCCACAGGAAGCGATCGCATGACTATCCATCTCTATACTGATTTAGGTTGGTAATAGTGATCTTGGAAAAATAAGACAGGAGAAGTAACTGATGATCTTAGTGCATCAAAAAAAACTCTATGAGCAGGATTTTGCTTTGTGGGTAGAGGAAATAGTTAAACAATTAAAATCAGGTAATTTTTCCCAAGTTGACCTGGAAAATTTAATTGAGGAAATAGAGACATTGGGAAGAAGTGAGCGTCATGCAATCGATAGTTTTTTATCCCGTTTATTGGAACATTTACTAAAGCGTTGTTATGTTGAGCTTCCTGACTGTTATCGAGGATGGGAAATAGAAATTAGAAATTTTCGTAAAGATATCAAACGAAGGTTGAAAGATTCCCCCAGTTTAAAAAGATTTATATTAGAGATATTTTTGGATTCTTATGAGGAAGCATTAGAAGCAATGAAGGAAGATTATCCTCGTACTTCTTTTCCTGATGTTTGTCCTTTCCCAAATGATATTGAGCAGTTATTAAATGATAAGTTTTGGAAACTGTAGTGAAATATAGAAATATAAACGGGAATATCCCTCAGAAGCGAGGGTTTCTCAATTAATTACTCATCCTAATTTTTTTAGATACAAGCAGTGAGAGAGATTTTATGTGAAATCAGACAACATCTAGGAAGTCAACTACCTCGATTCGCTATCGCTGAAATCGAGGCTTGAGGAAACCCTAGCAATAGGTTCACGGTACTCAAGGTAACAGTTGGTTAGGGCATAGAGATTTGGTGAGGCTAAACGTACAAATATTTCCCTAGTTTG
>JASJEA010000266.1 GCA_030064935.1 Crocosphaera sp.
AACTCGTCAATTTCAAGGAAGACAATTAAATGCAGAACAATTAGAGACATTACGCCAACAACGTGAACAAGTAATAGGTTTACGGGATCTTGCGAGAGATCCCGCAGAATTCAAAAAGAGAACGGAAGAACTTAAAAACCAACTTGAAACTCAGCTAGAAGAAAGGAGAAATGAGGCTATCAAACAAGCTAAGAATGCTATTAGAAATATTATTTCTAAAAATTTCAATCATTTAGCTACTCTTTATCAATCTCAGGAAAAAGAACAAGAATATAAATTTTTCATTGATAAAGCTTTAACATTATTAAGAGAAGAAGATTTTAATCTTTCTATATTTACTAGCGTTGCTAACTTTTATGTCTCTGTAGGAAAAAATAAACAAGCAATGTGTTTAAGCAATATTTCTCAAAGGTGACTTTATATTTTGGTCTTTTAGGTTTAGTTATTGTAGGGTGGGCAATGCCCACCTTGCTAGGTTTTTTAACTATCAATAATAAGAGCAATGATTCCTAATCAGTAAACTTTTTATAAAGAACAACAATCTGTGAACAACAAGCCTTTTATCACTTCTCAAAAGTTAGATAAAATTTTTGATGAAGGCAAAGAAGACATTATCGAATATCTTGATTTTACTAAAGCCTATCGCCCCTGTTTAGCCATGAAAACTTTAAATGAAACTAATCTTAAAAATCTCTATGAAAGTGATGAACATTTATGGTTAGAAGAAACCATAAAATTGCTTAAAGAAAAACGTTTAAATGACTTAGATATTGAACATTTGATTGAGGAGTTAGAAAGCTTGGGTAAACGTGAAAAAAACCGAGTTAGTAGCTTTTTAGAACAAATTATTAGACATTTATTATTACTGCAATACTGGGAAGCAGAAAAAGAGAGAAATAGGAATCATTGGCGCGCAGAAATACAAAGTTTTCGCACTCAGTTAAGAAAATACTTAACCACTAATCTACAAAATTATTTAATAGAAGAATTAGATAATATTTATGATGATGCTTTAGATTATGTTCAAGAAAAAACAGGTTTCAATATTGATTTTCCAGAAAAATGTCCTTATAATTTTAAAGAACTTTTTATAAAACATTGTTTCCTAGTGAAGATGAAACAAGATAAAACTTGACTCAACTTGAATTAAATTAAAAAATTAACATTTTCTGAACAATTTGACCAAAAATAATGGTGTTAAAATTGAGATATAGATCGAAGGGTTTATTAGGAAGATGAATAACCTTGGTTTTAGATGGAAAAGACTAACAGCAGCAACTATAATCGCTTTACTAAGTAGTTTTGGGATAACGACGATAGCATTAGTATCTCCTGAGGCTACAACCGCTCAAAATGAAATGATATCTGAACAAGAATGTCCAGATGGAAAAAAACATCTAAACGAAAGTAGAAAAGAGTATCTAGAAAAATATGATACAAAAATCAAAGAATATAAGAGCAAAATCGAAAAATATAAAAACAAATATCAAGGAAAAATTCAAGAATATCAAAATGAAATAGACAAATATCAGGACTACATAAGGTCATTAACAAAAGAGTCGCCAAAAGATGTAAATAATTGGGTTTGGCAAGAAATTTGTGAGAATAAAGAGGCTGACTTGTCGGGAAAAGAGATTCCTGGTGAACTCTTAAGAACAATTATAGTAGATGAAAAATTTAAAAAATATTTGCCAACAAAAGTAACAATTAAAAATGCAACCATTACAGGAAAATTAGATTTATCAGCAGAAGAAATTAAACAACAACTTCATTTAGAATCATCAACTTTTCAAGGAAAGGTAAATCTTAGAGAGTCAAAATTTTCGCAGTCATTATATTTGGATGGATCAACTTTTAAAAAACCTTTAGATATGGAAAGTGCAATTTTTGAAAGAAGCTTGTATATTCGAGGAGCAAAATTTAACAATGCTGATAATAACACTTTAAATTTATCTAAAGCGAGAATTGATGGTACATTATCTTTAACTAGCAGTGGTAATCCAATACTTCCAGAAAGTGAAGCAGATGAAAATCAACAAAATACAGAAGATATGGAAAGAGATAATAAACCAACTAAATTTGAGTTTGATTGTAAAGAAATAAAGAAACCTAAAGATGGACTAATGCGAATTGTTAATCTTCAATTGATAGAGATAAAACAATCTCTTGATATTAGAAAATTACAATTAAATCAAAAAAATACTTGTGATTATTCTAAAAAAGTTCATAAAGGGAAAGAACCGCTATTTTTTGCTAATAGTAGTAAAATTGGAGATGCAATTATTATTGATGGAGACACAGGTTTTGATGAACTCAATTTTCATTACTCTAATGCTAATATGCTAGTATTTGCGATTTCTTCAACGACAAAAAATAAGTTAGATAAGATTGGATTTGATAATATTTTGGATAAGTTTGATAGTAAGATATATGGAGAAAATCTAGGTTATTTGCTTAAACAAAAAGTTAATTTAAGGGAAGTAAAACTTGATCAAATTACTGTTTACGCTAGAAAACCACCTTCTGAAGCAGAGATTAATAGTTTGTATAAGAAATTAATACTTGAAAATAACCTTAGTTATTTACTTCGTTATTTACTGGAACAAGAATTTGCTTTAGAGAAAGTAGAACTAGACAAAATTCTTGTTTACCCTAGAAAATATTCTGAAGAAGAGGATAACAATCTAGGTAAAAATGGCAATATATCTAATAATAATGAGTGTAATATTGAAGTAGATGGATTGGTATTTGAAACCATGGATACTCTTGCAGGAAAATTATTTCTTATTTGTCTTAATCAACATTATGAAACTGCAACTTCATTGTCCATTGATGATGATAATGAAGAAGAAAGACTGAGGAAAATACAAAAAAAATATGATAAAATATTTGACTTATTACAACCATTTGAACACGCAGCTAAGACGGCTAAAAAGTTCGGAAGATATACAATTGCTAATCAAATGTTATATAAACGTAAGTCTTTAGAACTTCATATTACTGGCTTGAAGTTAAAAGAGAATTTTGATTTTGGTACACTATTGGAGTTTTTATGCTTGTGGATATCGGACTGGTTTTACGGTTTTGGTTATTATCGAGTTAGAGCATTTGTGTCGGGATTATTTATTTTTGTAGTAGGGTTGCTTCTTACTTGTCGCCAAATGGCTAGAAAACAAAGGATTATTACTTATTCAACTATCTTAGATACTTTAACTCATACAGTACATAAAAATAACTCTACCCCCCCAGTATTCAAGTCATTGAAAGGCATTGAACCTGACTTAGAATTTTTTGAAAACATTGAAGCAATTATTTTTGACAATGATGAGAATCAAAAGTTGAATACATTTAAGTTCTTCCTTCAACAAAAAGAACATCAAAGCAACAATTCATCAAGTAAGTATATAAATATCTGTCTAAGAGATGAAAAAGAACTGAAATATTTTATATATCGGTTGGAAACTATTAATCCTGATGCTAAAAAAATTGGCTTTTGTCATAATTTCTATGGACATAATAATCTTTATCTAATTATTCCTTACTATGGAACAAGGAAAAAATTAAATTCAGGTAATCTTGAGATTAAAGATATTAAAAAGGTTAAACTATTTTGTATAAAACAAGAACGAAAAATAAAAGTTCTTCTTAGGTGTTTTGATTTCTTGCAGCTATGGGAATTTCATAGCAGAAAAAGTGTATGGAGATCACTCATCTATTCGTTTGATAATATGTTCCCCATTATTGAGCTAGATAAGGAGTTACAACAGTTTATTTTTGAAGACTCTGAAGGGGGAACTCGATTGTGGTTGCACTTTCAACACTTTATTTCAAAAATCATCTTAATTATTTTATTACCCATTCTGTTCTTTTAATTAATCAACTTGCACTTTGTTAACCCATTGACTATCTATGATGTCCTCTTTTGATAAAATCATTGTTCCCTTAGATGTTCCCAGCCAAGAAGCAGCGATCGCTCTTGTGGATAAATTACCTCAAGTTACTTTTTGGAAAGTAGGCTTAGAATTATTTGTGGCCTGTGGACCAGATATTCTCAAACAACTCAAAGATCGACAAAAAAAGATTTTTCTTGACCTTAAGTTTCATGATATCCCCAATACCGTCGCGGGAGCTTGTCGCAGTGCCTCGAACTATGGAGTAGACTTACTCACCCTCCATGCAACTGCTGGTAAAAACGCCTTAAAAGCAGCTACTCAAGCGATCGCCGATAGTCCCTCACCCCCAAAACTTTTAGCTATCACCCTCCTCACCAGTCTCAACTCACGGGATCTCGCTTTCGATCTGAAAATACCCTTAGAACTCCCAGAATATGCCCTACAAATGGCATTATTAGCCCAAGAATCAGGGATTAACGGGGCGGTTTGTTCTCCCCAAGAAGTGGCGCAACTGAGACAAGTTTGTGGCAAGGATTTTATCTTAGTTTGTCCAGGGGTTCGTCCCACTTGGGCGCAAACAGGGGATCAAAAACGAGTCATGACCCCGAAAAAAGCTTTAGCAGCAGGGGCAAACTATTTAGTCATTGGTCGACCGATTACAATGGCAGATGATCCTGTTGTAGCATGGAACCGCATTATTGATGAAGTCAACAGTTAAAAGTAACAAGTTAGCAGGGATAGGGAAACAGTGGCTTAATATAGCCATAATTACAATTTTAGGTGTTGTTAATATCCCTTCTGAAATACAAGCATCCCCGAAACGAGGGGAGTCTTGTCCTTCGGATTTAGAAACCTTAATGACGTGGATGTTGGAAGACTTACCGAGTTATAGTAACCGTGTTAGCCAAAGAGCCAGGAGAAGCGATCGCACTGTCGATGTTTACAACTATATTGTCTTAGCCGGAAAACCAGAATTTACTCCCCTACCTTTGACCAATTTACAATACCAGCCTGTGTTACCCGATGAAACGAAACAGGTCTTTTTTACCACCTTAGAACGACAATATACCAAAACAGAAGTTATTTTATTACAGAACTATTATTGGTTATTTTTAACCCCTAGTTCCGATGGTTGGCGATCGGTGTTAGTCTTTTCTCAATTAGCAGACTTACAACAGGATGATCTACCTTTACCGCCTCAAGATGCCATAAATGGTGCTATTGGGCAAGGGATAAAACTGTGGTTAACAGACTGTCGTGCAGGGAGTTTAAGACGATAATTAATAATGGGTACAATAAATGGAGATAAGTTTGAGGACAAAGATATCTATGTCTCCTGAAAACAGTCAACTTTATCAACGAATACAAGCTTTTCCATTGGCTCAAAATGATGAACCCTTATCCTTTAGTAAGCGGTTGGCCAAGGAAAATCAATGGTCATTATCTTATACTGAGCGTGTTATTGAGGAATATAAAAAATTTACCTTTCTGGCTGTTGTTGCTGGACATACGGTTTCCCCCTCGAAAGCAGTGGATCAAGTTTGGCATTTACACCTGACTTATACTCGCTCTTATTGGGAAGAATTTTGTCGTCATATTTTGCAAATGTCTTTACATCATGAACCCAGTAGTGGTGCATTAGCAGACGAAGTTAAATTTAATGGTTGCTATGAGCAAACCCTGAGAAGTTATCAAGCATTTTTTGGAGAAATTCCCCCTTCAGATATCTGGACAAAACCTATCGTAAACTCTCAACAGAATCATGAGCAAAAAAGAGTTAATATTTTTCCCAAGAAATTAGTTAAATTAATTTTAACCACGATTCTGATTTGGTTCTTTTTGGGACTAAATATGATTCCAGTTGCTCCAATTTATTTGAATTCACAAAGATGGACTAATCAAAATTCAGCCCTAGCATTACCCCTATCTGACTATCCTTACTATTGGGATTTTGTCAACGTTGATATTGATGCCAAAGCTGATGGAAGTATGATGGTAGAAGAAGTCCAGAAATACACTTTTAACGAACCCTGGACCAATGAACGTCATCGATTTATTCTTCTCGATAAACTAGATGATATTCAGGATGTTTCTGTTAGTGAAAATGGGCAACCATTAAAAAGCAAAACAAGCATTAAAGATCAAAGATTTTACATTGAATGGATTCATCCTTTCAATGGTCTAGATGGTCCTGAATCTCATGTTTTTACCCTTCGTTATAAGGTGTTCGGAGGATTACATCAGCAAGGAACATCAGACCGGGATGAACTTTATTGGAAAGCTATCTTTCCCAAAAGAAGAGCCCCCATTTTAAATGCTAAAATTACAGTCCACTTCCCGCCTCAATTAGAAGGAAAAATCATTGATATTGAGAGTTTAGGGTATCCTACTCTCAAGAAACAAGTTAATCCTCAAACCATTGAATTTGTTGCACTCAATGAAATTATTCCCAGTCAAGGAATTGCCATTCAAGGGACTTTTCCCCACAACATTCTCAATTTGGACCCTCCAACACTGCGATTTTCTGACCATGTATCAGACACAGACGCATTTTTGTTTTTTATGGGCATTATGAGCGTGATGTTTTTCATCTGGGTCATAGCTGTAATTAATCAACGTTCTAGTAGCTCTAGTGCTGGCAGAAGTCCTAAGCGTAGCAGTAGCACTGGTAGTAGCAGTAGCAGTGGTGGTGGCAGTAGTTGCGGTAGTAGCTGTGGCAGTAGCGGTGGCAGTAGCGGTGGCAGTAGCTGCGGTAGTAGCTGTGGCGGTGGCTGTGGCGGTGGTGACTAAATTTGTTCCAATTTACGGTGTAGGGTGGGCAATGCCCACCCAAATTCTATCTTTAATTGATATACTGTGATAACGCATCGGTTCCAGGAATAAGACCAAAAATTTGCTCTGATAACTCCCAAACTTCCCTATCAGCAAACAGTGAACAATAATTAGGATTATCTATCATATTTTTCCATCTTTCTAATACTTTCATTTCTTTAGCTTGTCCATTATATTGATACTTATCAAATGAACTACCGGCACCAGCTTCATTTTCTCCTACTACTTTATTAATGTTTTCCTCATTGTAACTTAATCCTAAAAGGGTAGCGGTTTTTTCACGATAACTTGAATCTAAAAACCACTGATTATAATTGATTGCAATTTTGTCATCTCCTAAATAAGAAGTACGTCCCAAATATTCCTTAGCGTGTTCTTTCCAAATACCCACATATTCTTCTGGTTTAGAAGCACCATATATATATGTAGGATGTCCCATAATAAACCCATGTTTTGACTGATCAAAGTTTTGATCCAGCACTTGTTTAAGACGACTTGCAAAGAGATTAAAGGGATCTCTAATTAATAAAACATTATATCTTTTACTGCTTTTACCAATGTACAAATCATGAAGTTTTTCCAAATCGCTATCAAAAATTTCTACTAGAGAACGATTTTCATGACTCCGAAGAAGCAATGGTTTTTGTCTAAAAAAGTATTTTTTGGGGACATTGGTGGCTGCATTCCAGAAATGGGTTTTCCCTGGATACATAGATAAAATCCAATTAATAACAGCATGGTTACCGCTTCTAGCCATACCGTGAAAACAAATTTCAATATTATTAACAGGAAAAAAGAAGGGGACAAACATTCTAAATACCTAGGGATAAGATTTTACAAATTCTATTTTTTTAAGGCTCAAAAGGAATAATAATTAAACTAATTAAGTCAAAAATCATAGAAAAAACGAGGAGTTTTTAAGGCATTTAAGCGAATTTTAGTTAAACGATATTGATATAAAAGTTTTAACATCAATTTTGAGCTAAAAGTTGCCGGTCTTGTTTTTGTTCTAGAACCTTGAGGTTTAATGATAGTTTGTAAATCAAACTTTTGGGTGGACATAGGAGTCCATTCAACACTTGCCATAGCTAAACCAATGGGATAACCATCACTAACATTGGAACAACAGTGAACCTCTAAATATCTAGCAACTAGATCCCAATTTTTTAAGAAATCTTTTTCTTTTCCTTTCTCTTTGGTTAAAACATAATAGCTTTGAGAGGGAAATTTTATTTCTTCTAAACTATATTTTAGCCCTATTTTTTTAGCTACTTTTGTTAATAAGGGCATATCTTGAGGACAAAATTTGTTGACAACTTCAGCAAAATTACGCTGTGTATCATGATTGACTATCATTCCTGATGGCCAAGTTATATTATCAGGAAAATCATTAATCAGTTGAGCGTCTGCATCCACATACACGACAGTGAAAAAGTTCTGTAATGCTTTTTCAATAAC
>JASJEA010000267.1 GCA_030064935.1 Crocosphaera sp.
CGATAAGCTTCTAACTTTTGATACTCATTCCAACCACTCCAAGCTAAAGCAAAAAAAACGATTAATAACGATAACCAAAAAAGACCTCTTGCCATTGTTACATTTCCCCCTAACTTAATTAACAGTTTCTAATTGACTGCTCAACTATTTTTGTTGGGCTGTTTTAATAATATCTATGGCTGCGGATACTGTGTTCACAGAATAGGAAACCTTGAGATAATCCCTATCAGCTAATGGGGTTTTCCTTCTAGCATATACTTATTTGCCCAAGCCACTAAATCTTGCCACATTGAACCAAGACGGGAGGATTCGGGTTAATTCTTGGACTTCTAAAAATCATGAAACAACACCGCTCTCGTTTTGGGGGTTTAATACTGGTTAAGGCATTAATTACCCCCCATAATTCTAATACAACTTGTTGAATTGATGAGAATTTTTAGATTGAGTTATGGTGAGATATTACTAATCATTTTTTCATAGTCACGGCCTAAACTTTCCCAAGTATAATAATCCTCAATATATTGCCGCCCATTTTTTGATAATTGATGGCGCAAGGTTTCATCTTCAAATAAACGACTAATGGCTTCAATATATTCATCAATGGTATTCGCTCTTAAAGCCCGTAAAGGAACATTATCCCCTGCTACTTCCATCCCTTCCAAACCACGATCGCTGGCTACTACAGGAACCCCAGAGGCCATAGCTTCAAGGGTTTTAAACTTCATGCCAAACCCTGTTCTTAAGGGAATAATGGCCACAGTCGCTTGATGCAAATAATCAACCACAGAAGGAACTCTTCCCGTAACAGTGATCCCCTTTAGTTGAGCCAAAGCTTGCACTTCCGGAGACGGTTTAGAGCCCACCAAGGTTAAACAGGTATCGGGATATTTGGCTTGTAATAAAGGTAAAACCTGTTGACTAAAAAACACAGCCCCATCAATATTTACAAAGTAGTCCAAACCGCCAACAAACACTAAATTATGTCCCCCAGGATCACCGGAACGATAGGGAAAGAGTTCTAAGTCTACCCCATTAGGAATTAAAGCAATGTTGCCTTGAGGAGCAAAAGTACGCATTTGTTGTTCATCTTCATCCGTCGTTACCACCACTTGAGAAAACTTAAAGAGGGTTGTTTGTTCATAACGTCTTAGTAGAGGAAGATAGAGGCGATCGCGCAGGGGGTTTTCTGATGTTTGAGTCGCTAATTGATTTAAACAAGTTTTATACACCGAACTATGAATATCTAAGACAGTTTTAATTTTCTGCTGCCATTGAGGACGAATATAAATTTCATTAACACTATGTTCACAAGTAATCACATCAAACCGCTCTTTGGCCACCGCTTCATCTATCCATGCTTGAATGTCCGCTAAATAGAGATAGCGAACATTAGGGGGTGTTCCTTCGAGTAAAAACTGAGTAAATCGCTTAAGCTTATTCCATAAACCCCCCTCCTGTTGATCAGGGCGAGAAAAAAGTTGTAAATCACTGACATAACCCCGTAGTTGTTCCACTTCTTCGGGGGTGACATCCTCTGTTAAATGGGTGATTAAAGTAACTTCATGGACCTTGGCAATGAATTTAAGTAAATTAAAGGTTCTCCCTTGGGTTCCCCCTCTGCTTGGAGGATAAGGAAAAGTAGCACAAATCATTAGTATTTTCATAAGACCCAAACAGGGAAATTCTCTGATCAACTTCAAGAATTATGTTATATTAGAAGTCGAGACAATAAAGTATTCGGTAGTAGATTTTGTTATCAGCATTGACGGGAATTCCCCTTTCATCCTTTGTACGATTCTCTCCGATCGCTAATTCTCTACACATCTTGTAAATCACGGAGATAATCTAAAATGTCCATTTATGTAGGCAACCTATCCTATGACGTCACCCAAGAGGATCTAAACGAAGTTTTTACTGAGTATGGTGAAGTTAAGCGTGTTCATATCCCAACTGATCGTGAAACCGGCCGTATGCGTGGTTTTGCTTTCGTTGAAATGACCTCTGATTCCCAAGAAGAGACAGCTATCGAAACCTTAGATGGTGCTGAATGGATGGGGCGCACCTTAAAAGTAAATAAAGCCAGAGAAAGAGAAAATCGTCGTGGTGGTTCTTTTAACGGCGGTGGCAGAGGCAACGCTCGTTACTAAACTGAAGGCATTTTTCAATGCTTACTCTAATGAAAATCTAATAAGTCGATAGGCTATGATATAGGTTTTTTCCTTATCGGCCTGCTCCTGGCTGTCTGTGTTTTTCAAAGCATGGAGGCTCAGACTGAGTAGACGTTAAAAAGGGGACTGCTTCGACTCCCCTTTTTTGTGTTTGTTTAACAAGACAAGGGAGAGTACCCATTTTAAGCGTTTAGTTGCTGTTCAACCATCATTTTAACTATATCTGGCATTTGAAATTGAGCCTTCCAACCCAGTTTTTGTCTAGCCTTGCTAGGATTACCGCAACTATAGCTAATATCTGTGGGACGAAACAAACTTTGCTCAGTGCTAACATGATCTTGCCAGTCTAAACCTAAACAGTTAAAACTTTGACAAACAAATGCCTCTAAAGAATAACTGTGCCCAGTGGCAATAACATAATCATCCGCTTGAGGTTGCTGTAACATTAAGTACATAGCTTGCACATATTCAGGAGCCCAACCCCAGTCTCGTTGAATACCAATATTGCCTAAATTTAACCTCCGAGACTTGCCTTGGGCAATCTCACAGGCGGCTTTGACTATTTTCTGAGTCACAAACCTTTGAGGGCGCAAAGGGGATTCATGATTAAATAAAATACCTGAACAAGCAAACAATCCATAAGCCTCCCGATAGTTAGCCACTTCCCAAAACGCAGCCGACTTGGCTACCGCATAGGGGCTGCGAGGGCGAAAAGGGGTAGATTCGTCGGCTGGTATCGTGCCGATATCCCCAAAGCACTCACTTGAGCCAGCATTATAAAATTTGATAGGTGCGCCAGTAAAACGGATAGCTTCGAGTAGGTTTAAGGTCCCTGTAGCAATACTTTCCAATGTTTCAACAGGTAAGTCAAACGAAAGTCCAACCGAACTCTGCCCCGCTAAATTATAAACCTCATCTGGTTGAATTTTATTTAACACTTGTAGCACACTGCGAAAATCATTCAGTGCCATAGACTCTACTTTGACCTGTTCTAGAATCTTCAAACGGAGTAAATTCTTAAAGGAAGACATTTGAGCATCCCGTGAAGTTCCACAAACAACATAGCCCTTGTCCAAAAGCAAGCGAGCCAGATAAGCTCCATCTTGTCCGGAGATTCCACAAATTAACGCCGTTTTTTGTACCATATTTTTAATACTTATTTTCTTGAACCATGAGAAGGGGTCAAAAGTAATTTAATCGCTTCCTTTAAATAGCCAATTTGACCATAAGCATACACTAAATTATCAAAACTTAACGCTGAATTATTCAGATATTTGAGGGATTTATATAACCCGCGAATCAGCCTTTCCCCTCCCCTACCTAACTGTTCGATACCGGTTCTTCCTGCAATCTCTTCTCGATAACATTCACTGATACCTTGCCACCAACTCCGTCGCAAAAACCAACTACGGTTTAATCTTTCTGGGGCAACGTTATGACCCGCTATGGCCTCAGGGAGATAGGCAACTTGCCATCCCTTATCTAAGGCTAATTCTGTCATAAATAACTCTTCATTGGATAAGAGTTTTTTGCCAACCCTTCCCAAATTAGCATCAAAGCCCCCAATTTGTTCTAAAAATGAACGTCTCAGGGAATAATTTAGACCCCTAGGAGTTAACTGGGGGTTGGTAATCAAAACTACCTCATCCCCTAAATCATAAGCCCCCAACCCCCCTGCCAAATCCTCAGATATCCAGGTTGGCGGGGTGATATTATTGGGCCAAATTAAGTTGACTTTGCCCCCTGCAATGGCTAATTTCTCGTTCTTCTCATAAGCCTCCACTAACACCCGTAACCATTGGGAAGAAGCGATCGCATCGTCATCCAAGTAAGCTAATATGGGGGCGGTAGTCTCTTTTGCCCCTCGATTACGAGCCACAGAAAGCCCTAAAATTGGTTCATAAACGTAGCGAAAGCGCGGATGGGACAAATAGGGTTCAACCACCTGTTTCGTGCCATCTGTGGAACCATTATCTACCACCAACACCTCATAATCGACACCCTGTTGCGCCAATAAACTATCAATAGCATCTCCTAGATAGGGATCGCGGTTGTGAGTACAGATAATAGCAACAATTTGCGGATTAGACATAATATTTATTCAGAATTTAGAATTTAGAATTCAGAATTACATCTACCTCAAGTTGGAGGCTTGTAACTCTTTTTTTCGCTTAAAGATCATTATTCTTCCACTTCGGAGGTAAATTGAGTGTAGGTATCTAACAAAACCTGTTGATAACGTAGACTCATTTGTTCCCAAGTATATTCATTTTCTACTAAAGCTCGCCCATTATTGGATAATTTCTCGCGCAACTTTTCATCCTGAAAAAGACGACCTACTGCATAGACGTATTCATCTACTTCGTTTGCCCTCATGGCGACTAAGGGAGAACTCGGTTCATCCACCAATAAACCTCCTAACCCATAGTCGCTCGCTACTAGAGGGGTTCCTGTCGCTAAAGCTTCGAGGGTTCTCATTTTTGTTCCCATACTTTTGCGTAACGGTAGAATAGAAACGGTTGTATTATGGA
The DNA here is from genome assembly GCA_030064935.1 of Crocosphaera sp. Taxonomy (GTDB): domain Bacteria; phylum Cyanobacteriota; class Cyanobacteriia; order Cyanobacteriales; family Microcystaceae; genus Crocosphaera. The sequence continues at coordinate 4,700 of JASJEA010000267.1, forward strand.
GATAGTCAAGCACACAAGGCACTTGACCGGTGATATTGACCCCTGGAATCTCTTGAAGCTCTAGAACTTCGGGAAGGGGAGAACTGCCCACAACATCGAGAGTTGCTTTGGGGTAGCGTTGACGAATTTTCGGAAAAACATCGATCGCAAAAAAACGTGCCGCGTCCACATTGGCGGGTTTGTTCATAGCTCCCATAAAGGTAATGCGGTGTCCTGATATATCACAGGGACGTTTGGGAAACACTTCTAAGTTCAGTCCATTGGGAACTAGGGTAATGGGAACCTCTAATTTTAAATTTTTCAATAATTTGTGTTCGGTATGATTGGCTACGATCACAGCAGCAAATTTATGACAGTATTGCCTTTCATAGCGGCGAAGAATAGGTAAACTCAATTGTCCTCTCAACCCTTTTTCATTGGGGTGGGTATTGATTTGATGTTTATACATTCCATATACAGAACGGTGAATATTGATCACCAAAGGTATTTTCTTTTGCCATTGGGGTCGAATATAGATTTCGTTGGCACTTCCTTCACAAAGTAGCAAATCAAACTTTTCAGACGCTACCGCTTCATCCAACCATTCTTGAATAGCGATCGAATAATGGGACAAAAAACCAGGCGGGGTTCCCTGTTGAAAAAAGACTCCTACTTGTTTTGCTTTCTCAAGAAACCCTTTGGTATTTTCTTGATGACTAACCTTAGGAAAAATAATACAATTATTAATATGTTGTTTCAGGGCTGCAACATCCTCCTCTAAAACCTGTTCCGGTTCTTGGGTTAATAAGGTAATCTCGTGGTCAAAATTGAGATGTTTAAGAAAAGAGAATGTTCTCACCTGAGCTTTTCCCTGTATTGGTGGATAAGGAAAAAGGGATGAAAGTACAAGAATCTTCATAAACAGATTCGTTAGTTGTCTCGTTCAAGTTTAACAAGGTTTTGCTGATCTCTAACCTACCATAAGTGATACTCCTCCCGCGCTGTACTAACTGGATTAGCGTCGGGGGGAGTGTCAAAGTAGAACCAGCCCCATCAGAAACTAAATTGTGTCCGAAGATTAAACACATAAATAGGCGGGTTTTGGCTAAAGTTATTAGGTTTGCTGATCAAATAAAAAGAAGGAACTAAAGCAATATTGTTATTAAGAGGATAATAATAGTTTAATTCCATCTCGGACTGAACGGCACCATCACCGCCACCTGAGAGTAAAAATTCACGACCATTAAGAATAGAAAAAGGGATTAAAAAAGAAAAATTCCCTTGTGCCCCCTCTTTAAATAAATCAGGCAAGGCAAATCCTAATTGAAAAGATTGAGAATCAATCGCTCCTTTAGCTCTCTCAGGATTTTCTGGGGTTAAATCAGTACTACCATAACTGTAACGTCCAAACAGACCAAATCCTTGAGTCACAAGCCAATCAAAGTTAAACAAAAAAACGTCACCAAAAGCGTGTCTAAGTGGGCCTCCAAATCCATCATCAGCAAATCCATAGGGAATCGGTTCTCCAATTGCCCCCCCCACAAACCCATTAAATGGATTAGATTCTAAGCGGTTACGTGAATATAGGAATCGAAGATTGAGATTATCAGTCGGAGCAATATCCAATTCTGCAATTAAGTTATAGGTTCCCCCAAACAAACCCCTTAATACATTTGGATCTGAAGCCGAGCCCACAATCTCCCCAGGAAGATAATCGGAATTATTGCCCACATAACCCATATTTAAGCGGAAAGTCTCATTAATGTCCCAAATGGCAACCATTCCTGAGCCTCTATCAACCGCACTAAATTGAGTTGAACCACCGCTATTAAATGTCTCTGAGCCGGTAATAAAAAATGTAAATCGGTTCGTGTCAAAATAATTATAGATTTGGATGCGCGGACCAACGGATAACTTAAGATTGTCCCTAACAGGGAATTCATAATATATTTCACGAACTGTAATACTATTCAGAGTTGGGGTTCCATCTTGTAGAGCGAAAGGCGCACCTGATGAATTAAAAAATCCAGCAGAGAGAAATTCGTTAACTGGAGCAATGCCATTTCCTGCAGCCAATTGTAAAGCCAGTTTATCTTTTCCAGAAAACGAAGTATTGAGATTGAGAAGAGTAAAATAACTCAATGTTGTGTTGGGATTTTGACTAATGACTCTAACTCTTGGTCGATTTAGTTGATCCCTTGGGGGTTGAAAAGGATTAATAACACTTTCTCCCTCTGCAAGAAGATTATTATCTCTCCATGAATTACTAACATAGACAAAGGTATAACCTTGTAGTTTTGTAGTAGTAGAAAAATAATTGCGCTCGATAAATGCCGTCCTTTGTTCAAGATTATGAAGTCGAGAATCTGAACTTATCAACTCTTGGTTAAATTCTTGAGTCAATCGTTTTAACTTATCAATATCTTCCCTTAAAATAGTAAAATTTGTTTTACTTAAAGTTTCAAGTTCTTTTAAACATAAATTCAGCTTACTAGCAAAAACTTGACGACTGATAAATTTATCTCCCTGTCCATTTTCTGACCAGTAATCGGCCAAACAATTATAGCGTTTCATCAAACTATTTAAAGTTTGATAAGACCAGTCTTTAGAACTAACATCCCTTAACTCACTAACCTTAGTAACTTGAGACCTAACTGGATTGATTTGAATAGATTTTGATTGTTGAGATTGACGACGGTTTAAAGGAGTTTTTAGTTGAGGTCTTTGACGAAGAATTTGCAAAGCCTCTTCCGGCGGAATAAAATCTATTTTATTAGATTTGAGTTGTAATTCATTTGATTTCAGAAGTATTTCAGTCGATTCTATGGGTAAGTTATTTGCTTGAATCTGGTCAATTATTACTGTATCGTAGATAACTAAAATAGATAATCCGAAAACAATAATGTTTTTTTTCATTATAAATAGAGAACAAGGAATAAACAAATTTTTCATGATTCATTTTTAGCTGCTACATTATAGCAGTTTTTAATTAGAACGATTAAAAAAAAATCAGGTTAATTAGAGATTATGGTGAGATTATGATTGCTTATATTTAAGCAGTTTACCTGGATCTATATAGTTAAAAAAAAATTAAAAATTGGGATTATATTATGTTGGGTAAAATCAACTACATTTTTTTATTTTTGATTGTGGGAACATCAAATTGTGATTCGCTTTAACTCGATGTATAAATCTCTTTAAAGTTCTCGCATTTATCACAAATCGATCAGTAATTGGCTAGGGGTAAAATATTGCTTTTTTTAGAGCAAACCCCATTAATAACACGCTGTTGTTTTAGTTTATCCTAGTTGTTGTCACTTGATTGGAGAGCTTTAGAAAATGAAATTCGTCATCAATCCCATCCAAAAGTTAGCAAAGACTTCTCAGTTTTTTCAACGTTTTTCTCCTCAAACACAAGTTTATTCAGATGCACTGCAACAAGTTCAAAAAAATAGTGAACTTCTAGCAGATTATCTGAAAACTGATGAGGAAGTCGTAGGATTTGGAGAAGGAGGAAGCGAGTCTATGACTCTTTTCCTTCAACAACCCAGTCGTGAAAAATTTGTTCGTAAAGTCTTAAGTGAGCGTCTCATTACTGCTCAGTGGAGCAG
>JASJEA010000268.1 GCA_030064935.1 Crocosphaera sp.
ATAAGTTTGAGACAGAGGAATGTGAGCATCTTGCTCACTATGCTAATAAGAGGGGAGAGTGATTTTGTCTCATTTTTATTTGAATTAACTATAATTAGAGACTGTTCCTAAACAAAATATTAAGTAGGGTGCATTAGGAAAACTATATTTTTTGGGTAGTTACTACAATTTTTTTGTGCCGTAATGCACCGAAAACTTGCTTTTTGGTGTATTACGCTACGCTAATACACCCTACAGTTTTCTTAAGATTTACTTTACAAACATTCTCTTATAATTCGGGGACATTTTCTTGTTCATAATTTTCTATTAAAATTCCCAAAATTTCCATTAAAGAAGCAAGAGGATGATTTTCATTTTCTCCTACTTCATCTATCAAACTATCTAACATAATTATTAATTGTTCGTATTCTGATTCGGTGCGAGGCATAAAGAGTATTTGGTTTAAGTTTGTCCAAGCTTGCTGTGTTTTCTCTATATCTATTGTCTGCATTTTTTACTCCTTTTCTTCTTTTTGCGCAGTCCCCATCTATAATACGTAATTTAGATGGGAACTACACAAAAAATTCTGTTCAACTATCAACTACACTTTAAACTGTTCAGTAATGCGTTTCATCGCTTCTTCTACATTTTCCCGACTATTGAACGCAGAGATGCGAAAATACCCTTCTCCGGCTGCCCCAAAACCTGATCCTGGAGTTCCTACTACATTAGTCGTCTGTAATAGTTTATCGAAGAAGTCCCAACTGGAAAGGTTATGAGGGGTTTTTAACCAGATATAGGGGGCATTTACTCCACCATATACCTCAAAACCGGCTCCTGTTAGCTTGTCACAGATAATTTTGGCATTTTCGAGGTAAAAGCTAACTAACCCTTTAATTTGGGCTTTTCCTGCTTCTGAGTAAACCGCTTCTGCCCCTCGTTGCACAATATAGGAAACACCGTTAAATTTAGTGGATTGACGACGATTCCAAAGTTTCCATAATTCTACATCAGAGCCATCTGCCCCTTTAGCGGTTAAGGTTTTGGGAACCACGGTAAACGCGCAACGAGTTCCGGTAAATCCTGCATTTTTAGAGAAGGAACGAAATTCGATCGCACAGTCTTTTGCCCCTTCAATTTCATAGATAGAATGGGGTAAACTATCATCGGTGATAAATGCTTCGTAAGCGGCATCAAAAAAGATTATGGAGTCATTCGCATTAGCATAGTCTACCCAAGCTTTGAGATACTCCTTGCTGGCAGTTGCCCCTGTGGGGTTGTTGGGGAAACAGAGATAAATCAGATCAACTTTTTCCGTGGGAATGTTTGCAATAAAGTTATTTTCCGCACTGATAGGAAGATAGACTAACCCATCATATTCTCCCTTATCATTATTTTCTCCTGTATGACCCGCCATGACATTTGTATCCACATAAACGGGATATACGGGGTCAGTTACCGCAATTGTGTTGTTTTTGCCAAAAATATCGAGAATGTTGCCTGTGTCGCATTTTGCTCCGTCTGAGACGAATATTTCAGAGGCATCTATATCACATCCTCTTGCTTGAAAGTCTTGTTCAGCAATTTTTTCCCGCAACCATCCGTAACCTTGTTCGGGACCGTACCCTTTAAAGCTACTGCGATCGCCCATATCTTCTACAGCTTTAATCATAGCAGTGCGACAGGCTTCGGGTAAAGGTTCGGTGACATCCCCTATCCCCAGTTTGATAATGTTTGCGTTGGGGTTTGCTTCAACAAAAGTGTTAACTCGTCTTGCTATTTCGGGGAAGAGGTATCCTGCTTTGAGTTTGAGATAGTTATCGTTAATGGTTGCCATTTTTTACACTTCTACAACTGTCTTTATTTAGCTTACTGTGGTTTGCGACCCTATCAGTCAGATAATATTTTTTTAATAATATAATTTTCTTCTACTTCTAGAATAATATTACCAGGAAATGAAGAGGTCCGGGAGCGTCTGGGGGCGTGAATTAAATTAACGGCTGCTTCTATTTGTTCAAAGTTAGGTTTTTTGATGATTATTTGTTTTAAAAATTGACTCATTACTCGTCTTTGTAATGCTAAAGGGATGGATTTTAATCTATCTCGATACAATTTAGTCTGATTTTCATCGATAACTATTTCTAAAATTTTTTTTGCTTCTTGTTCTAAATAGTCAGATTCCGCTTTTAAGACTTCAGATGTTTGAGCTAAGGTTGTTTCTACTTGGGGATTGAAATTATCTTTTAAATAAGGGATAAGTTGCTGACGAATGCGGTTACGAGCATAATCTAAGTTAGCATTAACTGCATCTTCCCAAATAGGAAGGTCAAACTGTTGACAGAATGTTAATGTTTCACTCCTAGAAATGTTTAATAAAGGACGAACTAAATTAACAGTATCGGTTAGGGGACGTTTCCAGGTTAAGGCACTCAATCCATCACTTCCTGCTCCTCTAATTAAATTATATAATAAGGTTTCTGCTCGATCGCTTAAGGTATGGCCTGTTACGACTTCTGTAAAACCATATTCTTCTGCTATTTCTCTCAATGCTTGATAACGCCATTGTCTCGCTGCTGCTTCTGTTTCTTTCATGTTTGAAGCGACTTTTAAGTAAAAAGGGATATTGTAATCACTTGCTAATTTTTGAACATGATCGGCAATACCGAGATCAGAAGCCCAGCCATGATCACAATGAGCGATCGCTATTTTCCAGCCCCATTTTGTTTCTAAGTCTATGATAAGTTTCAGGAGACAAACAGAATCCTGCCCCCCTGAAACTGCAATTAATAAATGTTTTTTAGTCGGAAGAATTAATCTATCTTTTAAGGTTTGATGTACTCTAGCATGAAGGGGAGTCCACATTTTTTAAGGGTTAATTAATATTCAATAATAAAAAGATAAAGCACTTGTTAGTCTCTCCTTGTTTCGACTCCAAGTGCTTTTATCTTCTCCTCACACATACCAATGTTTTATTACATTTAGAGTATAACAAAAATATGACCGTAAAATCATTAGTGGACAGTTTTTAAATTGTCACTATAACTTAAAAATTAAGTAACTATGAAACTGTTATTATTGCCACACTTTAAGATTATTTTTATATTAAATTCAAGGTTACTTTTCTAATCATTTGATGTAAACTGAAACAATCGAAATGATAAGCACGAATAACCTGAGTATTAAAAAATGCAAAACCTGTTATTTTTTGAAGTGAATAGTCAAGAAATGAACAATTTTTAAGAGTTTATTTTTTAAGTTAACTTTGATAGCAGTGGGTACTGACGAGATAATTAAGCTAGTTAAAGAAATTATAAAAAAGGTAAAATAAAGTTGATTTTTGTCAATATTGGTCGTCAATTAAAAAAAGCAGATATAGGATGAGGGTGTATAAGAGATTATTATAAGGCAGGTGTATGATGAATGCAAAGGCTTCTGCTGCAACTGATGATCGTCTAATATTTGAACGTTTACCGTTCGAGTTGGGAGAAAGAGATTCAAAAAAAAATAATGATGTGGCTAACATTAAAGGATATGTTGCTGTTAGTACCGCCCCTATTAATGTTGATGGGGACGCTAATGATAAAAAAGGTAGTCAAGAGAATAATTCATCGGATAAAAAGTATCAAAAAAAAGGAATTAATGGTATTAAAGAGATTGCTGATTTTTTAAGTGATACAGAAGAATATCAAGATGAAGAGAAAGAATTAGTCATTATGGTTCATGGCTATAATACAAAAGAAGAGGAAGTCAAAAAACGATATGATGGTATCTTTAAAAAGATCAATAATGAATATGAAAAAAGAACGGAGTATTTCGACCATAAAAAATTAGTTTTTATTGGATATAGATGGCCATCGGAAAATTTTTCTGAAGACACCTGCAAACGCTTCCTTCAAGCGATAGGAACTTTTCCAATATTGCCCTATTTAGTAACAAAATTGTCTGACTCTTTGGGCAAGGTAATATTAAGCTTTCTGGCTATAATCATTCCTTGTTTTTATCTTATTCTTCGTCAAGATTTTTGGAGTATCAATCAAAGTCTTGTTTATATTTCCCCTGAGTCTTATGGAGTAGTTCTTCTTTTCTTGCTAATGTATTTAATAATTATTGCGATAGTATATAGACTTGGAAGAGAATTACAACAAATATTACAGCGAAGATCAAAACAAAAAGAAATTATAGAGATGGTTGTAATATTGTTAGTTATTCTACTACCGATTTTATCACCAATTATTATTAGTTTGCTACCGATTTGGGGATCAGTTTTTACCCGACTCCATAACTACCCAGAAATTTCTCTAATCTTAGCGGGATATTTAAGATGTATTCATTGGATAAGCGTTTGTTTGATAAAAGCTTTAAAACTGATCTTATTCGTCTGCCTACCGTTAATACTGTTAAGATTATCGGTGTACTTCCGAGATTCTTATCGAGCAAGTCATTTTGCAGTTCCCGACTTAGTTGATCTGATTAAAACATTGGATTCTAGCATTAAATTCAATGGAAATCAAAGAATTAAATTATCTTTTATTGCTCATAGTATGGGGGCGTTTGTGACAACAAATGCTATTCGGATTGTGTCTAATGTTTTTGAAGAAACTTCTTCTCAAAATGGTAAACAATGTCCTGAAAATATAGGCAATAATTTTGCTTTAGGTCGTTTGATTTTAGTCTCTCCTGACATTTCTATGGAGGCTATTTTACCAGGTAGGTCAAATTTTTTAGAAAATTCTTTAGGTCGTTTTGAAGAAGCTTATTTATTTAGTAATCAAGGGGACGTAATTCTAAGGGTTTTTTCAACAATTGCTAACTATTTTAGATTTCCGACTGAGTCTGTGGCAAGAGGTTTTAGATTAGGCAATCTTACTATTAATGAAACTCAACAATTATCTGATGATCACTATAATGAACGTCATATTAATGGGCTTATTATTCCTCATGATGAAGAGCATCTTCTCAATAGCCTATCTATTGTTTGTCGTGGTCAACAAATGTCTCTTTATGAATTGACTAATAATGATAATAAAGTTGATCAATGTTATAAAGTGGCTAAACTATTTACCTATTTTGACTGTACGGAGTATAAAGATGCGTGTCAACCTAAAGGCACAGCAGAAGAAGGCATTTTAACCTTTTCTATAAATAAAAAAAGGTTAGGGATTTGGGATGATTTGTGCTTGTTGTTATGGAAGCCAAACAAGACTCATGGAGGATATTTTGATGGAGAGTTTTGTCAAAAAATGATTTATGGATTAGCCTGTTTAGGATTTGAAGATTTCTTGAAGTTTATTGTTCCAAATGAGCAAAAAAAATGTTCTTCTCAGGAACAGTTTCGACATTTTTCTGAACAATGCAAAGATCACGGAATACAAGGAGTTTTATCTCCAAAATTAGATGAAATACTTAATAGTAAATCTATTTTAAACGTGAATATAATCAATGTTCAATATGACATCATAGGAACAAATTACGTCATTCTTCCTTCAGATTATGAGCTTTGATCCTTTTTCCGAAAAATTAATTTAAATTTAAGGAAACCTACTGGTCACTTTTCCAATAATTTGCTGCAAACTGACACATCCAAAAGAACGACTATCACTACTTTCTAAACTATTTTCTCCCATCAAAAAAAAATACCCATTCTTATCAACCTGAACCACTCTTTTTATTATTCTTAAATCTGGCTGATAAGGATGCCAAGCGATAACTAAATCGCCAATTTCAGGTAAACAACAGTGGTAGGCTTTTGTGTCTACAAGAACCTCTTCTCCTGCTTTTAGTAAAGGAAACATGGAATTCCCCGTGACACAAAACCGTTGACGCAACCTCAATAACCAAAGCAATAATTCTTTATAGTTGCTTGTTGATACCAACGTTTTTCCTACCACCTTCAATGAAACGACTTAACTGGCTTTAACCCAAGGCACGTCACGTTTCTTGGTTGCCCAGAATATTTCGTGGATTTTCCGAACTTCCATGATTAATTGGTTCGCATGAGCGAGGTTAACCTCCACTTTACAAGAAGAGCAAAGTTTAGCTGCTTTCCAGAACATATCATGGATATCAGGGTACTCAGCTAAATGTTCAGGCTTAAAGTAGTCAGTCCAGAGAATGAGTAACTCTTCTTTGGTTTTCTGTGCTTGTTCTTCCTTAATGGCAATATAACGGGATAAAGTATTGTGATAAGCCACAGTAGCGGCAGTGTCTTCAGGGGAAGGTACATGACTTTCTAAATCGGCAATTTTCTTGGTCATCGAGTATACCGCCTCAGCATAAACACGAGCAGAAGCTGGATCATATACCCCACAAGGGCCATCGCAGTGCGCACTCACTTCTGGTGCGGGGAAGAACTTTTTAATTTGATTAGCGATTCTGTTGAGCATAATCTTTAAAGATAAACCATTACTTCGACAAAGAATTGGAAACGTTACTATCGATAGAGAGGTTTCCAAGGGAACACTTTTCCAATAATCCCCTTATTGTTCATCGTAACTTGAAAGTGTCTCAATTTTATGGATTTAAAATCTTAAATTTTTGGCTCTATTTTCTTGATTGAATCTATACCATTGTTAAGTCATTTAGTCAATCCCTTTTCCCCATAATGACCTAGTTTCAATTGTCTACAAGTAATAAAAGTAGGAAATTAATATCATTCTTTCTATGTTTTTAGAATGATTAAAATTATCGTTTTAATAAGGGACAAAACTAACCTAAAATTAATAACAGTGCCATCATAAAGGGATTAATTGAACCATGACACAAACCCAAAAATTAGAAGAAATCGAAGCTATTGCCCGTTCTGTGGGATGGGGGGCTGCTAAAATTCTCAGTGCTTATTATCGTGGAGAGGGTGATTTAAAGGTTAATGAAGATAAAAAAGATGGACCGGTCACGGCTGCGGATATAGCCGCTAATCATTACATTTTAGAAAAATTACAAGCTGTTTTTCCTGAAGATACCTTTGGTTATCTCAGTGAAGAAACCCATCAAGGAAGCGAACCCATTGCTAAAGATTGGGTTTGGATTATTGATCCTCTCGATGGGACAAGAGATTTTATTGATAAAACTGGAGAATACGCTTTACATATTGCTTTAGCTTATCAAGGCCGCCCTGTGGTAGCGGTGGTGGCGATTCCTGAAGCACAAAAAATCTATTATGCTAGTAAAGGGAACGGAACCTTTGTCGAAACCGCCGATGGGACACTTACCCCTATTAAAGTATCAGAACGAAACAAATTAGAAGACCTATATTTAGTTGTGAGTCGTACCCATAGAGATGATCGCTTTCAGGCTTTAATTGAGGCATTACCCTTAAAAGATCGCATTTATATGGGGAGTGTTGGGGGTAAAATCTCTACTTTGCTAGAAAAAACCTCTGATATTTATATCTCCTTATCAGGAAAATCTGCGGCTAAAGATTGGGACTTTGCAGCACCTGAATTGATCTTAACCGAAGCAGGGGGGGAATTTACTCATGAAAACGGTGCTCCCTTAATTTATAATCGGGGTGATGTACGTCAATGGGGCTGTTTAATTGCTAGTAATGGTCATTGTCATCAAGCTTTATGTGAAAAAGCCAAAGAACTTTTAGAGAAAATCGATCAACAGTAACAAAGCCTTCTAGGCTTTAACAAGAATGTGACTTTCTCCCACGTTAACCAAAGGTATAACGTGGGCTTCCCAACCTCAAGGATAGGGCTTAATGTTTCGCAGGGAGTGCAACCACTTAAACGCTATATAAAACTTAGTCAAATCTACTCATCAAGCTTAAACTATTATGGTAAGGTGATTTGAGCCTATTTTACTTACTGCTTCATCCAAGGGAGTCAGCTTTGACTTGTCCACAGGCGTAACTTCGGCCGTAGCTCGGCCTAGTTTTTCCAAGTTTTTTGCTGCGTTTAAATCCCTATTGTTGTTTTCATGGTGCGTTACAAGTGCGTATTATCGCTACTCCTGATAGAATAAAAGTAGCACATATCAGAACGGCTAGTGCTGATGGAGGAGGCGATCGCACGGGCCTATTTTACAACTCTTCTACTCTGAGTTTGGTGCAAGTATCTCAGCTAACATCTCGACTAACCCATCCGACTCTAAGGGGTTTATTTCGACCTGTTGAGGGCTTTAGTAACCCCACTGATTTTTACGCTTAGGCTGTCATCTCAAATCGGAAAGTAACAAAGGCGATGGGAATGTTTGGGCCACCGAAGCAAGTATCATTCGTATGGAAGCTGATACTCTAGGTTCAGCTAACATTATTTATGGTGGAGACTTTAACTGGAATTCTTC
>JASJEA010000269.1 GCA_030064935.1 Crocosphaera sp.
GATAAAATCTACGTCCCTTCGGGCAATTAGATGAGCGTATCTTCTACTCACGATTAGACCAGACAGTGGGCTAAACTAGGGAAATATTTAGCCGTGTCACCTCACCAAATCTCTACGCCCTAACCAACTCTTGCGTTGCCTACCGTGAACCTAAAAATAGGTTTTCAGCAAGCCTCGACCTCAGCTATAGCGGGTCGAGGTAGTTGACATTCAGGGGTCAGTAATTCCAAATTTACGCATTTGCGCATTCTAAATTCTGATTGACCATCCCGCATCGACTTATAATTAAGTTAGGAGATAATGCTGAGTTTAGCAGTTAATCCACTGGATTCTTGAACCCAGAGATTCTTAAAGAAAATTAAAACAATTATAGTTTCCCAATCATGGATGAAAAATGGCAACTTGGTTCTTTATTAGGTATTCCCCTATATGTTGACTCTTCTTGGTTTTTCATTTTAGGGTTAGTTACCCTTGTCAATACCCAAGAAATTAACGAACTAAGATTAGTGGGTAATCTTTGGTGGTTAGGGACAATCGCAGGACTGATTCTCGCCTTATTGTTGTTTATCTCAGTCCTACTTCATGAATTGGGCCATAGCTTAGTCGCCCTCAGACAAGGCATTAACGTTAACTCCATTACCCTATTTCTTTTTGGGGGAGTGGCCGCCATTGAAAAAGAATCCGAAAACCCCATAGGAGCTTTTTGGGTAGCGATCGCAGGGCCGATGGTTAGTTTAGGATTATCCATTGTCTTGTTTACCCTCTGCTATCTTTTCCCTTCCCCTGAAAACCTTGATATGATAGGGCATTTAGCCATCTATATGATTAAGGATACGGCAAGAATTAATTTGGTTTTAGGGATTTTTAACCTCATCCCCGGACTTCCCTTAGATGGAGGTCAAGTGCTCAAAGCGATGGTTTGGAAATGGAAAGGGGATCTCTTAACAGGAGTGCGCTGGGCTGCAGCCAGTGGTCAATTAATCGGTTGGTTAGGCATTATTTTTGGTCTATTCCTAATTCTCCTAACGGGAAGTTTGAGTGGTTTATGGATAGTATTTATTGGTTGGTTTGTCAGACGCAATGCAGAAAACTACGATCGCATCACCCAACTACAAGAAAGTTTATTAACGATTCAGGCTGGCCAAGTTATGACCCGTGCTTTTCGGGTGGTGAATGCCCATCTTACCTTAACTGAATTTGCTCAAGATTATCTTCTCAGGGAAACTTGTGAGCGGATGGTCTATTTTGCTGCTTCAGAAGGACGTTATCGGGGATTGATTGTCATCAAAGATTTACAAAGCAGAGAACGAAGTCAGTGGAACCAGACAACATTATGGGATATTGTTCATCCTTTGACTACCATTTCCTCTGTGAGAGAAACCACTCCCTTAGTGACTATTATTGAGAAACTAGAAGCCATCAATGAAGGTTATCTAACCGTATTATCTCCCGCAGGTGCAGTGGCAGGAATTATTGACCGAGGTGATATTGTTAAGGCGGTGGCCACTCATCACCACTTACCCATTCCCGATGCTGAAATTAAACGCATTAAAGCAGAAGGAACTTATCCCGATTATTTACAATTACCGGCGATTAGTAAAACTCTCCCCATTCGAGATCAGAAATAGCTTTAGGTTCAATATTTTTGAGGAGAATTTTGGTTTTCAACATAATTCTTAAGTTGTTGAACACTCACACCTCCACAACTTGCTACAAAATAATTCCATCAAGTATCCTGAAGTTTTCACTCCAACACAGTAAAATGACAAGGATATATAATTTTCTGCGATAACAAATCCATGTCGTCACCCTCTAAGCGCATCTTATTTATCAGCAATGGTCATGGAGAGGATAATCATTCTTCTTATGTCATCGAAACCCTTCTCCAATTGTATCCCCATCTAGACCTGGCAGCGATGCCCATTGTGGGAGAAGGGAACGCTTATCGTCGCTTAAATATACCTATTATTGGTCCGACTCAAAATATGCCTTCTGGGGGCTTTTCCTATATTAATCGTTTGCGTCTGTTGACGGACTTAAAAGCAGGATTAGTGGGGTTAACCTGGAAACAGTTACAAGCGGTTTGGCAGTATGCGCCTAGTTGCGATTTAATTATGGCTACTGGGGATACGGTTTCTCAAGGGTTTGCTTATTCCACGGGTTATCCCTATGTTTCTTTTATTTCCTGTTTATCAGCACTGTATGAAGGAACTTTAAACATTGGTCCATTTATTGGTACTTTTTTGCGATCGCCTCGATGTTTAACGGTGTTTACTAGAGATCCTTATACTGCGAAAGATTTACGTAATCAAGGCATTAATAAAGCACAATTTGGGGGTATTCCCTCTCTAGATAAGTTAGAGCCTACGGGGAAAGATTTACAACTGCAAGCAGATGTTCCTATGATTGCTTTATTGCCGGGTTCAAGATTACCAGAAGCCATTCGTAATTTTAAATTACAACTGAATCTGATTTTAGAAATCATCAAAGTAATGTCCCCTGAAACCATACAATTTCGGGCGGCTTTAGTTCCAAAAGTCATGCAAGAATTGGAGGGCATTGCCAGTAGTGAAGGATGGCAATATCACCCAAATAAATTAACTTATAAGAGCGAAAAAGGAACCGTAGAAGTATTGTGTTATTCTGATGCGTTTAACGATATTCTGCACAATTGTACGTTAATGTTAGGTATGGCTGGTTTAGCAGTAGATCAAGGCATTGCCTTAGGAAAACCGGTGATTCAAGTGCCAGGAGAAGGTCCTCAGTTTACCTACGAATTTGCCGAAGCGCAAACCCGTTTAATTGGTAGTTGCGCTCAAACAATTGGTACTGGTCCAGCAACTTCTGAAACCTTAAGGGAAGCAGCAAAATGTGTTGCTAAAACAGTGGTTGATAAGACTTATTTAGATGAATGTATGGAGAAAGGAAAAGCCCGTTTTGGTCCCCCTGGGGCTTCTGGGAGAATTGCTCGTTTTTTGTTGAAATCTCTAGGAATTAATGAGGAATAGTTAACACAATACAAAATATTAATAAAAATATAACAACAGTTTTTGACTTTTGTGAAGGGATTTGATGCTGTTTGCGAATAACTTTTTTCCTGTGAACTGACCTCGTTAAGTTAGGTAAAGAATTAGAAAAGTAATTATACTTATCGCAGATAAATATGTTATACCTGAAGTGTGATTAATTCATGTGAGAGCAACAAAAATAACTGTCTAAAAGACCTCATTAATTTCTTCCCTGGTGTCCGTGAGTTTCTCGAATTTCTGTGAGTTTAATTGAGCAAACTCATGTGGGATTTATGTGGGGTTTTCTTCAGATAGTTAACACAAATTCGCCACATTAAGCTCTTGATTGAATTCAAGAGGAGAAGTTGCATTATGTATGAAAATTTTGGAGCTATTGTTAACCAGCAAGAAGTAGAATTTCGTTTGTTCCTTCCTGATAACACTGTTGATCGGAATCAATATAGGAGAGGCGGAAAACCAAACATTAAAGAAATCAGAATTTTAGGAGACTTTCAAGGCAAAATTGGCGGAAAAAATTGGGATGTTGATTCTGCCCCCATCATGGTCAAAAATTTGCATCCCAAAGGATGGTTGTACACCTATCAAATCGATGCAAATCAAAATTTACCAGATGGTTTCTACCAATATAAATATTTCGTCACCTTTGAAAATGGAACAACACGATGGGTGAGTGATCCTTGTACTAAGTATGGTGGTACTGGAAATAATGAAAATGCCGCTTTTGTGATTGGTGGTCCTGTAGCAACTGTTCGCTCCATTGCCAATCGTCTCCCCCTAAAAGACTTGGTTGTTTATGAGATGATGATTGATAACTGTACTGCCGAATTTAGGGGGGAAACAGCCTCCATTGACGCAGTGGGCTATCAACTAGATTATCTCCAAGAATTAGGCATTAATGCCATTGAGTTTATGCCTTGGACAGCTTGGCCAGGAGGTGAGTTTAATTGGGGTTATGAACCCTTCCTCTTTTTCTCGGTGGAAAACCCCTATATTGACGACAAAAAAGATCCGACCAACAAAATCTATCGCTTAAAAGCCTTAATTAATGACCTTCATCGCAGGAATATTCATGTCATTATGGATGGGGTTTTTAATCATGTTAAAGCCGGATCGAATCCTAACCAGGGTTTCCCTTACAAGTGGCTCTATCAAAACCCCGACGATTCGCCCTATCTAGGCCCCTTTGCCGGGGGTGGCTTTTTTGCAGATTTTGATTACAACAATCAATGTGTTCAAGAATTTATCGCAGATGTCTGTCTCTATTGGTTAAATACCTACCAAATTGACGGCATTCGCTTCGATTATACCCTAGGATTCTATCGCCAAGGCAATCCTAATGCGGGAATCACTAAGTTAATCTCCGATCTCAAACAAGAGATGCAAAAACAAGGTAAGCAAAATGTTGCTTTCACCATTGAGCATCTGACAGAAAATCGATTTGATGCCATTAATGACACTAATAAAATCGGTGCTTCGGGATGCTGGTTCGACCCCTTCATGTATAAATCCGTTGAATATTCACGCAATGGCAACATTGACAGGGAAATTTTAAGAATTCTTAACGCTAACCTTGATTATGCGTCTGGTAAAGGCCCCGTAACTTATATCGAAAATCATGATCATTCAACCATTGTTAATCAGGTGGGGGGGCGGAATCGTTGGTTTAAGACACAACCATCGGCGATCGCTTTATTAACGTCTCCTGGTGCTGTAATGATACATAATGGTCAGGAATACGGTGAAGATTACTACATCCCACCAATGGGATCACCCCGTGAGTCAGAGCGTAGTACCACCCCTCGTCCTTTACACTGGAGTCACTTCAGCAATGATTTTATTGGACAAAGGCTCTATCAGCTATATCAAAGATTGATTAAGATCAGAAGAGAACATCCTGCATTGCGTTCAGATAATTTCTTCCCTAATCTTGTTAATCATCCTGACGGATATGGTGCTTTTCCTGATAAAGATGTGGTGATCTATCATCGCTTTGGACAAGGTAATAACAATCACTTTGAACGGTTTATTATTGTCCTCAATTACTCAGATTTTGATCAGTTTATTGATATTCCATTTTCTAGCAATGGAATGTGGAAAGATTTACTCAATGAAGATAGCGTTGTAGTCAGAGATTTCCGCTTACATAACCAAAAAATTAACTCCAATTGGGGAAGGATATATTATCAATGAAGAGTTAATTAGTTTGGGAAAAACAAAGGAGCATCCCGTGTGAAAATATTTTTCTGAAACAAGAAAAAATTACAAATTGTGGCTGCTCCTAAATAGTTTACTTATGACAAAAAATTAAGTGTTTCTTTTTATGGTTATTAATTTTACTAAATGATTTGAATGATTTGAATTTTATCTTTTCTATCAGTATTTTTGCAAAAAATTTATATTCAAATACACTTTAAGTACAAATGTATGCTAAAATAAAATAGAATAATTTAGCTTGAATAAATTAACCAGAATACTAATGACGAATCCAATAGTTAAACCTTTCTTAAAATGGGCAGGGGGAAAAAGACAATTACTTCCTGAAATACGAAAACATATGCCAAAAAAATATAATAAATATTATGAAGTATTTATGGGAGGTGGAGCAATATTCTTTTCTCTTCAACCTGAACAAGCAACTATTAACGATAGTAATAAAGAACTGATTAATTGTTATCAAGTGATTAGAGATAATCCCACTGAATTAATCCTCAAACTTAAAGAACATAAAAATGAACCTACTTACTTTTATAAAATAAGAGAATTAGATAGAAAAGTCAAGCAATATGAAAAACTATCTAATGTCGAAAAAGCTGCCAGAATTATATATTTAAACAAAACTTGCTATAATGGACTTTTTCGAGTTAATTCTCAGGGTCAATTTAACGTGCCTTTTGGAAAATATAAAAATCCAGATATAGTCAATGAAGCTGTTATAAAAGCAGTTGGAAAATATTTAAGGGATAATGAGATAGACATTTTAAATAAAGACTTTTCAGAAGCTCTAATTTCAGCAAGAAAAGGAGATTTTATTTATCTAGATCCTCCTTATGATCCAATATCTAATACAGCATCCTTTACTGGTTATGATGTAAATGGATTTAATAGAAAAGAACAAAAAAGGCTTAAAGATGTCATAGATGAACTACATCAAAAAGGCTGTAAAGTATTACTTAGCAATTCCCATACTGATTTTATTTGTGATTTATATAGTAATGACTATTATAAAAAAATAAAAGTTTCTGCTATTAGAGCGATTAACTCTCAAGGTCATAAACGAGGTAAAGTTGATGAAATTTTAGTAAAAAACTATGACTAAAAACTATCAAAATTTAAAAGAAAATAAAAATGATCAATCTTGGAACGAATTATTTAAAAATTATTCTATTCTAAATAAAATTGAAAATGAAGGATTTTTTATTATAGAATCAGAAAAAATAAAGCAATATAGAGAACCTCGGTTGATGGTCAAATTTGACCATAAAATTCAATTACCAAAAGTTTTTTTAGATAATAATTTATCTATCTTGCCAATCAGTCGTTACAAATATGTAATAGGACATTTCAATACTCATTATTCTGTTAAGTACGATCAAGACTTATCACCAATAGAAGTTGACTTTCCTGACGCTATAAAAAGCATAGACTATACGAATATTTCTAGTGAAAGTTTAGCCTTAAACTGTGCTTTTATTACTGAAATGATTTTAGAGATGATAACAGAAATACTCACAAACGAGCCATCTTTTTATCATCAAACACTATCGGGAAGAATGTCAACAGGTAAATTTTATTTTAAGATAAAAAACAAAAAAAATAATGAAATTTACTCTTTATCTGTTGATGGTTCTCAATGCGAAATAGATGGAGGTTTTGAAACAGAAGATGCCTTATTTATTTTTGAAGTAAAAATGGGAATAATTGAGGACTTTTTAGTGAGACAACTATATTACCCTTATAGATTATGGAAAAATAAAATTGACAAACAAGTTATTCCAGTTTTAATGACTTATTCTAATAACTTATTTAGCTTTTTTGTTTATAAATTTTCTAATCCCTCAAATTATAATTCCATTAAATTAATTAAACAAATTAATTATAGAATAACCCCTGAATCAATCGAAACTCAAGAGTTAACAGAGCTATTCAAGAATATAGAACCTTATTCAGATAATAATCTTATTCCTTTCCCTCAAGCTGATATATTCGACAGAGTAGTTGACTTACTTTCGTTATTAAATAAAGAACCACTAACCAAACAAGAAATTAGTAACTACTACGGATTTTCTATTAGACAAGCTGGGTATTATTCAAATGCAGCCAAATATTTAGGATTAGTTGAATATAAAGAGGTTCAAGTAATAGAAGAAGAAGAGAGTTCATCTGAAGTAAGAACATTAAAATTAATAACATTGACAGATGAAGGATTATCGATTCTAAGTTATGGCTATAAACAGAAAATTCTATCTCTAATCGAGAAGATATTACAAGATAAAGTCTTTTATGAAACCTTTTCTCTTAGTTTAGATGCTTCAAATGTACCATCTGAAGAAGAAATTGTAAAAATCATGAAAAATCACTCAATAAACGAAAACTTAAGCGACAAGACTAAAATTAGACGTTCAAGAAGTGTAAGAAACTGGATAAAGTGGATTTGGCTTCAAGTAAGTTAAAAAGCCAAAGGCGAAGTATCCGTAAATTCTAGAATACAAAAAGTTAATTAATTCTTAATTCTTCATTCCCCTAGACCTCTCCTTAACGCAAACAGTCAAGATATGATGGCAACATCGATGAAAACTTCCTTAAAAAAAGTCTATAACTAATGCCCTGATGTTTTTCAGTCTCTAGCGATAAGAAACAATCAACGGAATACGAGTCAACCCAGCCTGACCGTAAGCGATCATTAACTCTTTGAAAGTTTCCCAGTCTTTCTCAGATTCGATACCAATACAGCCAGCCGTACCAGGAACATTGCGATCAGCGTGAATGCCGAAATCCCCCCTCGTAACTCCCTGAATCTTAATTAAATGAGGATTAATCTTAAAGAACTTCCCAGCAATGCCAGGATTAGATAAGGTTAGTGGGCTGGTTTGAACCCAGTAATTAATCTTCTCTAAATTTACAGTCGAGGGAATTGGTCCCCGCATGGGCTGATTCTCTTTCCCCCCCACACCACTTAAGGCTTTAAACGCTCCATCAATACTAGCTTCCTTAGTATTAACAGCA
>JASJEA010000075.1 GCA_030064935.1 Crocosphaera sp.
CTAATTGTTTTTGTGATTTTACACTTACTCCTGGAAGAGAAAGAAGTTTAGTTAACTGTCGTTTCATGTTTGTGATTTTTGACTATTATATTAATATTTTAGCATAATAAGTCCTGTAGAACCAAATATTCACCAAACCAGAAAATAAATGGATAATTTGATACCACATATCTCTTTATTTTTGTCAATATCAATTAGGTTAATTTTGGTTAAAAAAAGATAAGAAACATTCGTGAAAAATTAAGGCTATAAGCCAGATTTCAAGCTAGTTTTGGCCTCACAAGTTTAATTCCCCCTCCGCAGCCAGAAATAGAAATGAAAAAAAGTTAGCGTATTTTGCTCGCTAACCAAAATTCTTAAAATTGTCTTTTTTTAGTTTTATAATTGAGAAGCACTGTTATCAAGGATTAAGCAAAGATTGAGGAGTAAAGTGCGATCGCTATCCTCAGCCGTTGCCCACAAATAAACTGTTAATTGTCTTTGACTACTCGTTTGGTTGACATCGACATGATAATCGCTTAATGCAGTTTCTAAGTTAACCTTCATTGGCGATAGGTTACATTTAAAACATAGTTGCTGATATATTCAATTTCCATAATACCAGTAAAGTCAAACTAAGGGTTAAATAAATTCCAATTGAAACTTTGGAAGTAAATTTGAATAGTTCATTTTCTGTAATAATTGAGCGTTGTCCAGAATTGATATCTTGAAAGATGGTCAAAACTAAAACAATAATTGGGATTGAGGAAAAAACCATATGTCCTGCACCACTATTATGAACTGATGCAAAAAGAATACCCTGATTCCACTGTCTACCTATTTCGTCTTGTGCAGCGATAAAGAGTGCATTTCCCCCAACATTCGAGCCAGTTATAAAACCAGCAAGCATTCCAATAAGAGGCGATAAAAGTAAAGACAAATATTCTCCTGAAAAATTCAGTAATCCTCTGGATAAAGTGGCAATCATTCCCGACTGAAGCATAGTTTGAGACAAAAGGAGAAATGCTGCAATAGTCAAGCAAGCATTCTTAGATTTTTTGGTAATTTCCAATATGGAAACGTTAACAGGTTTTAGGTTTTGTAGCAAGATTGCCACTAATAAAATGATAATGCCAGGACTGGTAAATATACTAAAACTAACTTGATTACTTTTAAGAACTAAAAGCTGACTTAAAAAGTCTTTTATGGGATGAATCAAACGGGTTCCAAGAATTAAAATTAAAACCAATATATAAGGAAAAAAGATTGTTAAAAGTTTTTTCTGGAAGATAATCTTAAAGAAATTTTTACCGTGACAAGCTAGATAAATCCCTAGTAATCCAGTGACTAATCCAGCCAAAATACCAGCTATTTCTGGATATAAATAATAATTATTGATAAAAAGTGAAAGAGAAATAACTAGTCCTAAACAAAAAACTAGATAAATTTTTTGCTTCAAAAGTCTAAATCCACCAATAATTAACAAAGCTACTGCAGCAATGTAAGGAAAAATCAAGAAGCTGGTTAAACTTGTTATACTTCCTAACTGCTTGACTGGATATTGAATCAGATTTGCGCCAATGGTGGTTGCTAATGCCAAAGTTCCCCATGGCATAATATTCATGCCCAAAAGAGAGAGTTTTAGAGCTTCTTTTTGGGGAAATAATTTCAAGAAAATTGGAACTCCTAAAAATAGGGATACACCAAAACCAGTTAAAGATTCTACAGCCGGTAAAAATCCTAAAAGTAAAATCAAGGTTTTTTCTTCTAATTTTAGCGGTAGCCTTTCGATCCATTCAGCAATTTTATCGAGAGTTTTTTGTTGCTTAATAATTCCATTAAGATATAATCCAGGCAGAATAACAAGAATGGCACTTAAACTGAGAATAAAGGCTGATTTAACAATTTCTAATAATTGCTCAAAATTTAAGTTATACGATGGAATAATAATGGTTAATAAACCGGCTATAAACAAACTTATAAGTGAGCTAAAAGTCGCATTTTTTTTTAAAATTAAAATTGAACCAACGACAGAAAAAATCGGCAGAAACGCACTTAAAAGAGTCCAACTATTTATATATAGCGTATCCATAATACAACAATCCCATTTACGTTTTTCAACAACAATTCGAGCAATAAGTAAGAGGCAATTCTCAATTTCACCGATCATTTAAGAGCATGAAGAACTATTACTCTTAAAGACTGGTTTCGCCTAGAGTATTTTTCAAAAAATGTGGAAGAGTTGCCCTCATGTTTAACTCCTCTCCCACAAAGAGATAACATTAAGTAATTGGACTTTATCCAGAGATTTAATAATCTACATATCCAATTACTTAATAACTAAATTCGGTGTTCGATAGTTAATCTGAGTTTGAGATAAGAAGCAAACCCTGATTCTATCGATGGCTGTAATGGCTGTTCATTCATAGAATGCCTTACTTTCGTCGCCTTAATCCGAATTGACATTAGTTATCTAGAGGGGAGATAATCAAGCATACGCTCGTATTGCTTGGTCGCTGCTGCAATCATCACATGAGCCCCAAACAGCACTTGCTCAACCTCTGCCACAGTTAACTCAGGCTCTTGAAAAGCGAAACCATCAAGTAAATCCTTGGTGTGGTAGGGGTCGAGGTGAACGTGCTTCTCAAAGTAGATAGTGTTATCAGGATGATCAAGACCCACACGCTTCATCCCTTGCAGAATTTTTTCAAAATGAGGAGGAACCCAGCTTTCACCAATGGTAAAATTGCCATAGGCCGCATATTTGTATCCAGGACGTGTCAATAACACATTGAAAGCATTGGAAGTTAGTTTGGCAAACCAAGGCATGAGGTGAGAACGATAGTGAGCAAATTTTTCCCAGGTATTGGTTTGTTGTAAAAGCATTCTTAACCAATAGGTGTGAAATCCGTCAAGTTCACCTTTGCCACATTCATCCCAGCAATTTCCAACAGATGCTTTTTTCATGGAACCTTGAGTCCCAATGATCATAAAAGCAACTTCATCATCGACGACCTCAGTGCGGACGCTTTCAGTGAATAGAAAAGTCAGGACAGCTTCTTTGGATGCTGAAGTGGCAATATATTCATATAGTTCATGAAATACTCCACTGTTCTTTCCAAACAATTCATGCATATACCTAGCTGCATCCATCTGATTTAATCCTCGAGGAAAATCTGGAACCTCTAACCAGTTGATCAATTCCCGTTCGAGCAAAATTTTAGTTTGCTGGAATTTAATTTCTAACTCATCGTCCGTTGTATTGTAACAAGGAGCACCCGAATAACCATAGATATAATCATAGATTTGTCCGAGTCCCTCATTAATCAATTGGCCATGCTGTTCTGAATTACCTCTACTCTCAGCTAAAAACTGACGTTGTGCGTCTATATCTAAACTAATAAGGTGAGCTAATACTGAATTTAATTGCCCTAAGTGCTCACCAACAGGCCAATCACGGTCTTGCAAATTAGGGATTTCTTGAGCGAGAGGTCCAAGAGCGAGGATAGTCATAGTCAAACTCCTTGTGTATTATGTGAGTAGATAGATAGATGAAATGAGGGTCAATCAAAACCGATGCTGTTTCTAGTAAAGACTCAAGAAACTGCCAACGTTTTCCTGAAGAGCCTTTTCGTAAATGATTTGAGCGCAAGCAATGTCTTCGATCGCCATACCCATAGGATTTAGAAGAATAATTTCTTCGCTGGACTCCCGGCCAGGTTTTTGGCCAATAACCAGTTCACCAAGTTCGGCATGAACGTCTTCACGGGAGAAAACGCCTTCAAGAACTAACTGATTAATTATCTTTTTCTCGCGGTTGGATTGTTCCCAGTCATCGACAATAACCTTATCTGCTTTGAGAAAAACGTCTTTCTGTATGTCCATAATGGAGACATTACTAACGAAAGTACCCTTTTGTAGCCATTCGTAAGGAATGTAAGGTTTGGCGGTGACTGTACAGGTAACAACCACTTCTCCACTACGAACTGCTTCTTCAGCAGAGGCAGCAATTCGGTAATTAATGTGGGGGAAGCGGGTACTAAGGGTATTCACCAACTTCTCAGCTGCTGTAGGATAGAGGTCATATAACTCAACAGAGGTAATTGACGGAAATTGTTCAATTAAAGTACGCAACTGTAACTGAGCAATAAGACCACAACCAATACAGGCAACTTTTTGGAAGTTTTCATTAGCTAAATAACGAGTAGCAACAGCAGTAACTGCAGCTGTTCGCATTGCACTAATTAAACTTCCTTCCATGACAGCAATCGGATAGTGGTTTTCTGTGTCATTTAAAATAATCACAGCACTAGCTCTTTGCAATCCTCGATTAGAGGGATTATCATGTTTGCTGCCAACCCACTTTAAACCAGCCATAGAACTTTCGCCGCCTAGGTAGGCAGGCATAGCGATAATGCGGTCAGCAATATGACCTGTTTCACCATACCAACGCAAGTATGGCTTGAGGGGCTGGACAATTTTTCCTTGAGCGTGCAGGGCAAGTGCCTTGCTGACTGCCTCTACATACAATTGGGAGGAATCTCCTCCTAACTCCACAATTTCAGATTGACTCAGGTAAAGGATTTTTCCAGCCTTTAACTCTGAACTATCTGAACTATGAGAAGCATTAAGAACTTGGGAATTCGTCAATGGGTTCATAATTTTCAGATTGGATTCTCGATGAAAAACCTAAGATTAAAGCCTTTTTCTGACGGGAGGGTTTCATTTTGGCGACAAAGAATACACTTGTCTTTGCAAGCTTGTGCTGGCCTTCATCTTAGAAGTTGCTATTGTGTTGCCAAAATCATTTATATTTCAACGTGACACGCTCCCTTTTTTTAAGCTTGTCGCTTACTTTTTAGTCTCAGAGAAACGACGGCCTTTTAACAACATTCCTCCTAAAGCAATTAATCCTAGAGTTATAGAAGGTTCGGGTACTTGAGTGATTTGGATACGAGCAATTGTATAATTAGCACGATTATTTGGGTCTAGGAAAAAATCACTGCTTGGCGCATTGGGTCGAGCAGCCAGAATATTCCCACCAGGTATCATTCCTGGATGCAGTGTGACTACTCCATTTTCATCAACACCAGTATTGGGAGATATTTGTCCAATAGCAGCTGTGTTCTGAGGAATCTCATCATTGACTTCTACTCCTGCATCCCAGAGTTGGTTTCCGGTAACAATAAAGTCAGCTCCGATAAAATTGCCGTTGTCATCAAAAATTTTGAAAGCAAAAGGATCTCCATTGGCAATGAAAGCATCATTACTCGGAAGTGCCATTGCTCCATAGCTAAAGTATTGACTTTGAGCAGGATCGACAGTTAATATCTCAGTCGAAGTAGACCCATTGTTCGCAAACAAATCAAAAAACGGAGGATCAAAGGTAGTTGCAGGAGGTAACATAACCCGATTGGGACCTTCAATGGTTTCTTGGGTTCCTTGAGGATTGCTGGCAGCAAAAGCAGCCGCAATTGCCGTGACTGTTGCATCTTCAGCTAATGGTTCAACAAATGCTGGTGCCGGTTGTCCTAAATCAAAAATATCAAAGGTTCCATCATGAAAGCCTACCCATGTTTGGGAGAAGAAAAGACCGTCTTGAGGAGCGACATTAGTAATAGTTACTTGAACTTTTGCCGCGTTAGCTAAGCTAGGAAAAACGATACCAGAACTAACGCCAAGGGTTGCTATTGTTAATCCTATTTGTTTACACGTTCGCTGAAATTGGTTGTACATAATAAAATACTCCTCACAACTAAACTTTGTTTTCTTTGGAGATTGTCTCCTAGAATCCTATACAAAGTTTTACTTCCTCCCACTAAATTTTAGATTTTCTTGTCTTTTCTGGGGACTTTAATACCTTGTTACTAGATATTTCTCCATTTACATAACAAAACCTTAACCTTAAGAGCTTTAAGTTCAGAAAACCCACCCATGTTGAGTGGCATAGATGGGGGCGTTTACAAGTCCTAAGTCCTAAGTATGTGCCTCAACCCATTGTTCATCATAAAAAGAATT
Organism: Crocosphaera sp.; assembly: GCA_030064935.1. Lineage (GTDB taxonomy): Bacteria > Cyanobacteriota > Cyanobacteriia > Cyanobacteriales > Microcystaceae > Crocosphaera. The sequence goes on from JASJEA010000075.1 coordinate 5,998, forward strand.
GAGGTAGCGTTCTCCACGGTCAGCAAAAAGAACTAAAATTCGGCTGTCAGGGGAAATGGTGGGAAGAAACTTTCTCAACGCGGCAATCACTGCTCCACCAGAACCTCCAACCATAATTCCTTCAGCCTCCAACAAGTCATAGCATCCTTGAATCGCTTCTTTGGCAGTTACGCGAATAACCTGGTTGGCAATCTTCTGCTCATAAGCTTTCACTGCTAGCTCTGGCAAGGGATGTCCTGCTCCCATCCCATTAAGACATCGCGGAGCTGGGGTACCCCCAAATAAACAAGAGCCTTCTTCATCAACAGCAATTACGTTCAGATAGGGGTAATTTTCTTGGAGACGGCGACTGATTCCCGTCATCGTTCCCGTTGTACTAATCGCTGTCATGAAATAATCTAAGGGGGCTCCATTGAGCTGATGGACAATTTCTTCTCCAGCCCCATAATAATGAGCTCTAGGGTTTTCTGGTGAACTATACTGGCAAGGCCAGAAACTGTTAGGGATCTCTTCTCTTAATTCTTGCACTCTTTGAATACGCTTTGACAGGTAGTTACCTGTCTCGTCTGGTTCTTTAACCATATCAATTTGCGCCCCTCGTAATTTTAGGAGTTGCAAATTAGTTGGGGAAATCTTGGGATCGACAACAGCAATAAACTTAAGTCCATAGAATTTGCAGACAAACGAAAGTCCTACCCCAAAATTCCCTGATGTACTTTCAATTACTACTGTATCTGAGTTAATTAAACCTGTTTCAAGACCTGATCGAATCACGTGAAGGGCAACACGGTCTTTAATTGAGCCAAGAGGATTAAAGTTTTCCAGTTTAGCCATGACATTATTATCAGGGAACAGCAACTTTAATGACATAATTGGTGTTTGCCCAATGAGCTCAGTCAGGTTATCATATACATAACTATGACGAGCAGGTTGTTGAATGTCAGTTACCTTGGTCGGGTCAATGACACTTTGATTTCGCTTAAAGGGTAAATTTACTTTTTGGAATCCCTGAAAAAAAGAAGTGGAATTTTCATTTTTTCTTAGGGTTCTTGATTGAACATTAACTTGATTGTGAGTCATAATTAATAAACCAAAATACATACATGAATTAACAAGGAAGAAACTTTATCTTCACATAAGGTTTCTTTCGGATTTTCCCTGTAATCTCTACAAACTAGATTAGCTTATCCATTGGAAATTGGAAAGTGTTAGGGAATACTCCCTCATTGTTCAATCGCTCAGAAAGTAAATTCTTGTTACCAACTATTACGTTTTAAAGGAACATTTATAAATATAAATATCAATTTATTTATTTTTATAAGATAAATCTTAGTTGTTCGTGAAAGTTTTGGTAACATGGAAATCAAAAAAGCTCAAACAGTCTTGGAAACTAGCTTTTGAACCAATACTGCTCGGTCAAGAATATTAACAAATCACTCAGAAAAGGTTAAGAATAGACTAAAGCCAAAATTTTTATAAAATATAGCTTAGTTCAAAAAGATAATAATTTAGAATTGTTCTTCACTAAGATTGAGCAACTTTAAGGAAACTTAATAATAAGTTTGTCCAAAAAAGATTGGAAAAACTTTGTTCTGTTATTAAAATGACAGACAGTAAAAACCTTAATTGTAATTAAGTTTATCACGAACTGAGGAGTTTTGTTATGTACTGGTTTAATAGTGATCGTCTCAAGCAAATTCAACAATTAAATCCTGAAACTGACTATAATTTAATTTGCCATTTATTAGTGGGTTACGAATATCCTTGGGATATCGCTCGTTCTTTTGAACTAGCTATGTTCAAAACTTTTTGTGTACCAAGTATTTCTAATCTATTAGACCGAACCGGTGAAGTCCATCATCATGCTCAAAAACGTCATGATGATGCTGGGTTATTAATTGCTGAATTTTTTAAGTGGGGAATAGATCATGAGCGTTCTCAAGAGTCGATTCGTAGAATAAACGAAATGCATAAGCATTATCACATTAGTAATGAAGATTATCTCTACATTCTTTCTACATTTATCTACGAACCGATTCGTTGGAATGAGCGTTTTGGTTGGCGGCCATTCTGTGAGACCGAAAAACTAGCCATTTTTTATTTTTGGCGAGATATTGGTCAAAAAATGTATATTAAAGATATTCCTTCTGATTATGAAGAATTTTATCAATATAATCAAACTTATGAGCAGCAACACTTTGTCTATTCACAAAGTAATTATCATGTCGCACAATCAACGATTAATCTATTTCTAAGTTGGTTTCCTGCGTTTAGTCGTAAGATGCTCAAACCATGTATTTATTCATTATTTGATGAATCAGCACTAACTGCTTTAGGTTTTGAAAAACCCCCTACAATTGTCAGTCAATTAGTCAAAAACAGTCTAAAATTACGAGGGTATCTGCGCCGATTGTCTTTACCAAGAAAAACTTCCGAATTTTTAACCGATAGTCCATTAAGAACTTATCCGAATGGCTATGAACTATCAGATCTCGGGCCGAAGAAGATGCTCTCGAAGCTCAATGAGAAAACACCCATCTAAAGTAATTATGGTATTTTCATATTGACAGAGAAATTCCTTTTATAAATCGAATAAAAAAAGGGGCTACTGTAAAAGTGTTAGAAGTCTTTACAGAGGTCTATTATCTCCGTCACAGCAGTATCAGGCTAGGATCTCGAACAAAAAGAACGCCTTATAGAACCCTACGTTTTATTGAAGTTAAGTCAGGAAAAGTTTGGCGTTCTTATCTTACTTCAGTTTTAGATACTGAGATTTTACCCCCTTACGTTTTAGCTGATCTATATAGGAAAAGATGGCTAATTAAATGACTTTTAGGTTTAAATTATTTCTGGGTTGGTTCAAACAAGGTCATCAAACTACAGATATGAGGAAATTGGCTATTTTATGCTATTTTAATTGATGAGTATTCCTATCAATTATAAAACTAAAAAAAGACAATTTTAAGAATTTCGGTTAGCGAGCAAAATCCGCTAACTTTTCTTTGATTTCTATTTCTGGCTGCGGAGGGTGAATTAAACTTGTGAGGCGAAACTGGCTTGAAATCTGGCTTCTAGCCTTAATTTGTCACGAATGGATAAGAAACAGGAAAAAGAGATTGATTATAATGGTAAAATTTAAGTCAAGACAGCTAATTCTAGTAATAGTATGCTAACCCAAATTCAAACAGAACAGTTCAAAATTAAATATTTACAGACTCTTGGAGAAATAAATGAACAAGAAGTCTCCCTTTATGAAGATATTAAGGAAGGGTTAAATCAGCGTCCTAAAAGATTACCATCCCAATACTTTTATGACGATCATGGTTCTGAATTATTTGAGAAAATTTGTGAGTTACCAGAATATTATCCCACTAGAACTGAAGCCAGTATTTTAAATCAATATGCAGAAGAAATTGCAGAGATTACAGGCACTTGTGAACTGGTAGAATTGGGTAGTGGTAGTTCTACTAAAACCAGGTTATTATTAGATGCTTATGAGAAGAAAAATAATGTGTTTAAATATATGCCTATTGATGTGAGTGCAGGGATTTTAAAAGAAAGTGCTATACAATTACAACAGGAGTACACCTCTTTACAAATTGAAGGTTTAGTAGGTACTTATGACCAAGCATTAAGTCAGTTAAATTCCACTTCTTGCTCAGCAAGAATGATTTTTTTCTTAGGAAGTTCTATGGGGAATTTTAAGCCCGATGAATGTGATCGCTTTCTCGATAAAATTACTCAAGTATTGTCAAAAGGAAACTATTTTTTATTGGGGATTGATTTACAAAAACCTCAATCTATACTAGAGGCTGCCTATAATGATAGTCAAGGAATAACTGCTGCTTTTAACTTAAATATGTTGGCTCATTTAAACGATAAATTTCAAGGAAATTTTGATCTTAATTCATTTGAGCATCAAGCCGTTTATAATCAAGAAAAGAAACAAATAGAGATGTATTTGATATCGAAAAAGTCACAAGAAGTAACTTTAAAAAATCTCAATGTTAAGGTTGATTTTCAAGAAAAAGAAAGAATGTTAACTGAAATTTCTCGTAAATTTGATTTAGAACAAATAGCAGAGCAGCTAGAGTCTAAACAATTAAATACCTTAAAAGTATTTACTGATCCTAACAATTGGTTTGCCTTAATTCTTTGTCAGTGTTCAAAATGATTTAATTCTATAGGAACTTATTAAATTAAGTTCCTCTTCGTCCAATTTTGAGTAATCAATAAATTACAAAATACCATGTCATTACCTAAATCTCAACTACCACCTTATCTAAACAACTGTTCTCAAGATTTACTTTTGGGCTATTTTAAAAATGCGTGGGAATTAGAAGATATTTTATTAAAAAGTATTATTAAGCCTGAAACTTTTTATATTAATCCTGATCCATTAAGAAATCCTCTGATTTTTTACTTAGGTCATTCTGCTGCTTTTTATATTAATAAATTAATTCAAGTTGACTTATTACAACAATCGCTCAATTCTGATTATGAAATATTATTTGAGTTGGGGGTTGATCCAGAAAATGCTGAAGAGTTAAATCAAGCGATCGCTAATATTAATTGGCCACAAGTTGAAGATGTTTGGAACTATAGAAATAACGCTTATGAAATTATTTTAGAGGTGATTAAAAAGACACCTTTGAAATTACCCATTCATCAAAATCATCCCCTCTGGGCGTTAGTAATGGGCATAGAACATCAACGGATTCATTTTGAAACCTCTTCGATGCTTTTACGGCAACTTCCTACGGAAAAATTAGAATGCCCTTCAGGATGGCAATATGCACCTTCTCATGGTGTTCCTGATAAAAACGAAATGATTTTAGTAGGAGAAGGAACAGTAAAATTAGGCAAAGATGAGGATTTTCCTTTATTTGGATGGGACTGTGAATATGGGAAAAAATCAGTTAATGTTGAGCCATTTTATGCCAGCAAATATCTAATTACAAATGCAGATTTTTTAGAATTTGTCAATAATTATGGTTATGAAACTCAAACTTATTGGGATGAAATATCATGGCAATGGAAAGAAGAAAATAATGTTCAATATCCTAAATTTTGGCAACTCAAAAACGGCGAGTATTCCTATCGGGCTATGTTTGATGAAATGTCATTACCTTTAGACTGGCCAGTGGAAGTGAATTATTATGAAGCCAAAGCTTATTGTCGTTGGAAGGGTAAAGGAATAAGGTTAATGAGGGAGGAAGAATGGAATTTAGCCACTTATGGAACTGATAATAATCATCAAGTCAACAGTGAAAAAGTCAATGATTATAATCTTAATTTAAAATTGGGTTCACCCAGTCCGGTAGGGTTTTTAAAAACGGCACAAAGTGAGTCAGGATTGTGCGACTTACGAGGAAATGTTTGGGAATGGTTAGACGAAGATTTTGATGCTTTACCAGGATTTAAAACCCATTTTTTATATGAAGACAATGCTGCCCCATTTTTTGATAATTATCATAAAATGATGTTAGGGGGAGCATGGGTAACACAGGGAACAGAAACATTACGGTTTTATCGTAATTGGTTTCGTCCCAGTTTCTATCAACACGCAGGATTTAGAATTGTTCAAAGCTGATGATAGTTGAAAAGAAATTATGAGTAACATTGATAAATTTTTAGAACAGTTTTACAGTGGAGATGGAGTTATTCGTCGTAGTTTTGTTACAGGGTTAATTTTTGTATTTGCCTTTACAATTAATTACACAATCATTTCTCAAAGTGTTGATATTTATCAATTACCTAAATTATTAGGAATTCAAGCGAAGAGCCTCGTTTCTAGTACCCAATTTTTAGTAATTGCTGCTGGTTTTGTTTTCGCAGTGGGTTCAATTATTGATGCTATGGTAGAAGGGTTTATTGTCCCAGGTGTTTCTATTAGTAATTCTTGGTTAACTTGGATGTTTAATAAAGTTGACAAAGAGCAAAAATTACGGAGGGTAATTCATGTCACTTTTGTTATTATGTTTAGCTTTCTATTCTGGCCAATTGCTATTATTCTAGGAACAATTATTAATTCTGCTGGTTATAAACAATTATATAAGTTAGGATTAAAGGACGAATATAATAAGTTATTAAGTCATAGAGCAAGAGTCTTTTATAGTAAAATGAATGAACATATTTGTGAAGGTTTAAATGAACCCTATGGAGATAAATTTGAGTCTGCTTGGCAGATAGTTGTGTCGGTTTTGCCTCAATTTCATCAGCTTTGGATAAACCGGGTTGTTACTAGAAACAAAGATATTGCCTCATTCTTATCATCCTCTCTGTTGGCGTTAAGTATTTCTGCATTGTTAGGTATCCTTTCTATAGGAAAATTAACCTTACTACTGTTTTTTTCCTATTTTGCTATTTGTGTTATTTGTTATCTTTTATTTGGTTATTTTACACTTATTCAACGGATGATAGTATCACTTATAGAAATTTTAGCTATTTCTTATGAAGAGAAAGATATCCCAATCAATACAAGGTGAGTAAACATGAATTATCCTATGGTTATTTATCCCTGTCAAGAAGTAGATTTTCTTGCTGAAATACCTGCTTTAAAAGGATGTTTAGTAAAAGTAGAAACCCTAGAAGATACCTTAAAAGAATTAATAATTGTTCGATACTTATGGTTATAAACTGCTCAAAAATCGGGCGAAAAATTACCTGATATTGAACTAACCCCTAACTGTTAACTTTTGGCTGACCATTTTGCTGGCATTTTCATAACAGGTCGAATGCTCCCATCTCCGGCCTTTGTTGCACTCCCCTTGGAAGTTGCCATACCCGCGGCTCAAGGGCATGAATTTGCTGTGTGTGGCCATTGCTATAAAAGGGGATGAGAAATTCACACTGAACGTCGAGAATGTCAAAACCTGTGCTAATGAGTTCATTTGCACTGTCGATGGGGATTAACTAATAAAATAAAAATGATAATCATTCTCATTCTATTAGTTAATGAGTTAATATCAAAGAGAATTTAGAGCAACCGATAAGGTAAATCTAGCTATTGGTTGTTTTCTTACCCACAAGTTAACTACAGAAAAAATTATGCAAACAGTGGATAAACAGTCAAGAAACAATGACACAATGGATGAAGTCAAACAAGGCTTGCCTGTAACAATTATTACCGGGTTTCTCGGAAGTGGAAAAACAACACTTCTCAACCATATTTTAAAAAATCAAGAAGGAATAAAAATAGCAGTTTTAGTGAATGAGTTTGGAGAAATTGGCATTGATAATGAGTTAATTTTTAGCACTGAAGATAATATAGTAGAACTCAACAATGGCTGAGTATGTTGCACAATTAATAAAGATTTAGTCCAAGCAGTTCATAAAGTTTTAGAACGTCCTGAGAAAGTAGATTATCTGGTTGTTGAAACCACCGGATTAGCTGATCCTTTCCCAGTGGCCTTAACATTTTTGGGAACAGAATTAAGAGCAATGACTCGTCTAGATTCTATCATTACGATGGTAGATTGTGATAATTTTAGTCTAGATTTATTCAAGTCTGAAGCAGCCCGAAGTCAGATTGCCTATGGAGATATTATTGTTTTAAATAAGACTGACTTAGTAGATGAAGGAGAGGTTGATTCTTTAGAAATTAGAATTAGAGATATGAAAGGATCTGCTAGAATTTTGCGGACTAGGCAATCTCAGGTTTCCTTACCTTTAATTCTGAGTGTGGGATTATTTGAATCTGATAAATATTTTGAGCATCAAGAAGTTGAACATCACCATCATCACCATGATCACGATCATGATCATCATCACCATGATCACCATTCTCATCATTTAGAGAATGATGGTTTACCTCCATTTCTTTTGAAAGCGATAAACCGTTTTCCATGCGTAAATTCCAATATTTTCTAGATAATCAACTCCCCTGTAATGTTAATGTTTTTCGAGCTAAAGGTATTGTGTGGTTCAATGAAAGTGACAAGCGTCACATTTTTCATCTCAGTGGTAAGCGGTTTACCTAAAATGTCGGATGAATGCCCCCGCTACATTTTTCCAGAAAATATCCACCAAAATTAGCGGGGGATGAAATCCGACCAATGAATTAAGGCGAGGCAACGATTTTAATTCTACCATCTTTGGGTAAACTGTGTTAAAGTTAATCTACCAAGGAATTAAAGTGCTGGGAAGTAAAGTATATTCCTCTTTATTAAAATTCAGAGATGGCTTCTTCTCTTGATGAGTATAAGCGATTAAACCAGCAATTATATTAACCATAAAGTTCACAACACTTCTATGTCTTGAATGAGAAACTTGGGAAATATTTTTAAGTTGATCATTAACCGTTTCAATTAAAGAGCGTTTTCTCAACATAATTTTATCAATCATGGGTAGCAAACGGTTTTTCATATTTTTTCTGAAAGGAGTAATAAATTTAATTCCTTTATCAAAAAGCTCATCGAATAAAGGAGAAGAAATGTAACCTTTATCACCATATAATTTTCCAAAAAGTTCTTGAACTAAATCTTTGACAGGTACTCTATCATCTACATTCCCTGGAGTTACTTGGAAAGATAAAAGTTCACCTTTATCATTAATAATCAAATGAAGCTTAAAGCCGAAGAACCAGCCAATTGAGCTTTTTCCCCAGTTAGCTAATCCTTCAAAAACTTTGTTTCGAGTGGCTCGGTTATTGGAACAAATAGGTAATCTTGTAGAATCAATAAAACTAATTCCTGTTACTTCTCCTTTTCTTGTGTTAAGATACAGAATAAGAGGCATTAAAGCTGATGGTATTAATTCGACAAATCTATTATAACTAACTAATTTTGGAAATTCTGATTGAAAATGTTTTAAGACATACTTAATGTAGTAATCTTTAAAATTTCGATAACCTGAACAATGGAAATAAACGACTATTGTAGCTACTTCACTTAAAGATAGTTTGAATTTTCTTTTTCTTTTTACAACTTTATTTGGGAGAAGATGAGACTCAAAAATTGGAGTAAAGGCTTGACAAAAATCATCAATCTGACAAAATAAGGTTTCTATTTCTATCATCGTAAATCTTCTGGTTTTACAGGGAAATTATATAATTTAGAGAGAAATTTAGCTAGAGATATTCTGGCTGATTTTTTATGTCTTAAAATTGCGATCGCTAAATTGATAGCTTCGGATAAGTCTTGGCTTGTTTTTGTCACAGATTCAAAATTAATCTGACTTGATTTTGTTCTGTTTTCAAGTTGCTGACTACTTGAATTAGAAACATATTCATTTTGGGAAGAATTTGAATTAATATCAAATTCAAGTGAGGGGTCTTTATCCCATTTTTGTGCAATTTCATGTAATTTTAGAGCAAATACTGTAGGAATTCTGATCGTACAGGTTTCTTTATGGTTCCAAATCGATTTTCTTCCAGCATTCTCTCTCGCACCTCCCCAGTTGGGACTTCTATTCTTCTCCTGATTCATAGCCACCCTTCTCTCTAAAATGAATTAATCACATTTTCAATTCTACCTTGATTGTGTTTCCAATTCATTTTATTCTCATTAATCAACAGTAATTGAGAACTTCTAAATAACCGAAAATGCCTGTAATCCTCTCAGTGACTAAATTCTAGCCGATTCTCTTATATCGAACTCAGGTTAA